>DATDIY010000133.1:0-8049 GCA_036520815.1 Acidimicrobiales bacterium | reverse complement strand
GGGCTCACCTCGTTCGGCCCGCTGGAGCTGGTGAGCCCACTTCCGATCGGTTCCCGGCGATCTCGGGCGGTCGCGGGCACGGCGACCCGCGACAGGCCTACCCTCGGCCCATGGCGGAAGGCATCCCGAGGGGGCGGGTGCCGACCCATCGCGAACCTGACGGGCCCATCCCGCTCCCGTTCATCCCTGGCGAAGTGAGCAACGGCGAGTTCGTGCCCGGTCCACCGACCGAGCGAGACCGCTGGATCGTCGACCAGACCTTGCGGCGCGTCGAGCGCGCCGCCGACCGCACCGGCATCGACCGACGCCGGTTCCTGCAGACCGCAGGCGGGATGGCGGCCATGCTGGCGACCGTCAACCTGGCGGCGGCGTGCAGCGGCAGCGAGCAACCGGCAGGGCCCGGGACGACCGATACGACCTCGGCTCCCGGCGGCACCTTCGTGGTGCCCGAGCCGGAGGACGAGGTGGCGTGCACCCGTGCCCTCAGCGGCCAGGAGCTCATCATCGACGTGCACACCCACCACGTCATGCCCGACGGGCCGTGGCGCCGCAACGTGCCCGGCATCGCCGCCATGATCGTCCCGCTCGTGCCCGACGCCTGCAACGAGGCGGACCCGTTCCTCTGCCTCGACCGTCAGTCCTACGTCCGCGACATGTTCCTGGCCAGCGACACGACGGTCGCGCTCATCAGCGACGTGCCGAGCTCCGGGGTGGCGGCGGACTCACCCATCCCGTTCGAGGACCAGGTCGCGACGCACGACTTCGTGAAGGCGCTGGGGGGCGAAGGCGAGCCCAGGGTGATGGTGCAGAGCATCATCGCTCCCAACTTCTTCGGGCCCAGCGAACAGCTCGACCGCATGGAGCAGCAGGTTGCCACCGGGACGGTCGCCAGCTTCAAGGCCTACACCGCCTGGGGACCCGACCGGCAGGGCTACCGCCTCGACGACCCTGTCGTCGGACTGCCCACCCTCGAACAGGCTCAGCGACTCGGGGTCCGCGTGATCGCCGCCCACAAGGGGCTGCCGATCCAGGGGTTCGACCAGCGCTTCAACGACCCCGACGACGTCGTGGCGGCGGCCAAGCTGTTCCCGGACCTGCAGTTCGTCGTCTACCACTCGGGCTTCGAGCGGGAGACGACCGAGGGCCCCTACGACCCCGCGCGCGCCCGCCGCGGCACCAACTCGCTGATCCGGGCGATGGACACCCACGGGCTGCCGCCGGGCTCCAACGTGTGGTGCGAGCTGGGCACGACGTGGCGCGAGACGATGTCGAACCCGACCGAGGCGGCCCACGTGCTCGGCAAGCTGCTCACCCGGATGGGTGAGGACCGCGTGCTCTGGGGCACCGACGGCATCTGGTTGGGCTCCCCCCAGCCGCAGATCATGGCGTTCCGCGCCTTCCAGATCTCCCCCGAGTTCCAGGAGCGGTTCGGTTACCCGGCGCTGACCCCGACGACCAAGGCCAAGATCTTCGGGCTCAACGCCGCCGAGCTGCTCGGCCTCGACCCCGAGGCCACCCGCTGCGGGCTCGACGAGAGCCGCCTGGCCGAGGCCCGTCTCGTCCACCAGCAGCTGCACCGGGAGGGCGCGGTGCGCGAGCCGTGGTCGGCCCGCGGCCCACTCACCCGGCGGGAAGTCCTCGGTTGGCTGGCCCGCCCCGGGTCGAGCCTGTCGCCGTTCTGAGGGACCGACCTCGTCGTCCCCCCGGTCGTACCCTGAGTGGGATGAGCGCCACGGGGGGCACCCACGAGGTCACCAACCAGCCGCCGCCGCTCGTCGACCTCGACCTGTTCCGGTCCGACGCCGCCCTGCGCGAGGCCGCGGCACGGGAAGGGGCCATCGACCGCCTCGAGGAGCTCGGCGAGCTCGGTCGCCTCGCCGGGAGCGCGACCGCCCAGGAGTGGGGTCGCCAGGCCGAGGCCAACCCGCCGCAGCTGCGCACCCACGACCGCTACGGCCACCGCATCGACGTCGTGGAGTACCACCCCGCCTACCACCAGCTCATGACGGCGGCGCTCGCCCACGGGCTCCACGCCACGCCGTGGGTCGACGACCGGCCCGGTGCCCACGTCACCCGCGCCGCCAAGGTCCTCACCTGGTACCAGGTCGACGGTGGCCACATCTGTCCCGTGTCGATGACCTACTCCGTCATCCCCGCGCTGCGCCACGCTCCGGTCCTGGCCGCGGAGTGGGTGCCTCGTCTGGCCTCGAGGGTGTACGACGACTCCGACCGGCCGGCACCGGGCAAGCGGGGTGCCACCGCGGGGATGGCGATGACCGAGAAGCAGGGTGGCTCCGACGTGCGAGCCAACACGACCGTGGCCCGCCCGGAGGGCGACGGCACCTACCGGCTGACCGGACACAAGTGGTTCTGCTCGGCGCCCATGTCGGACGGCTTCTTGATGCTCGCCCAGGCGCCGGGGGGGCTCACCTGTGTGTGGGTTCCTCGTTGGTGTCCGGACGGAAGCCGCAACCGCATCGCCCTGCAGCGACTGAAGGACAAGCTCGGCGACCGGTCCAACGCCTCGAGCGAGATCGAGCTGACCGAGACCTGGGCGATGCCGGTCGGCGACGAGGGCGCCGGTGTCCGCACCATCATCGAGATGGTCAGCCACACCCGGCTCGACTGCACTCTCGGGTCAGCCGCGATCATGCGCCAGTGCGTGGCCCAGGCCACCTGGCACGCCCACCACCGTCGGGCCTTCGGAACGGAGCTCGACGACCAGCCGCTGATGGTGAACGTGCTCGCCGACCTGGCCGTCGAGTCCGAAGCCGCCACCGCCGCCGCCCTCCGCCTGGCCCGCGCGTTCGACGCCGGTCCCGACGACGAGCACGAGGCGCACCTGCGACGCCTCCTGACCCCGGTGCTGAAGTACTGGACGTGCAAGCGGGCGCCGCACCACGCCGCCGAGGCGCTCGAGTGCCTCGGCGGGGCGGGGTACGTCGAGGAGTCCGGCCTTCCGAGGCTGTACCGCCAGGCGCCGGTGAACGGGGTGTGGGAGGGCTCGGGCAACGTCATCTGCCTCGACGTGCTGCGGGCGATGGCGCGCTCCCCGGAGGCGGTGGACGCCTTCCTCGCCGAAGTGGGCTCTGCCCGGGGTGGCGACCCTCACCTCGATGCCGCCCTCGCCGAGCTGCACACCATCCTCGCCGCCGGGCCGACGCCGGAGGATCAGGCCCGCCGGCTCGTCGAGCGGATGGCGACGGTGTTCCAGGCCGCGCTGCTCGTACGTCACTCACCCGCCGCGGTGGCCGACGCCTTCTGCGCCAGCCGACTCCCGCCCGACCAGGGCCGGGCCTTCGGCACCCTTGCGCCGGGCCTCGATGCGGCCGCCGTGGTCGAGAGAGCGCGCCCGAAGGGTTAGCCGTCGCACCAACACTCCCCCTTGCTAGCGTCGAGTGACATGCGTCACTCCACGACGGACCACGAGGGGCTCAGCCCGCTGCTCCGGACCACGATCGCCGCCGCACTCGCGGGGGCCGCCATCATCCACCTCGCCATGGTCCCGAGCCATGTGTCGGAGTGGGCCGTCGAAGGCGTCGCCTTCCTGGTGACGGGCTGGGTCCAGCTCGCGGTCGCCGTCGCCCTGCTCGTCCGACCCCGGCGCTGGGTGCTCTGGGTCGCGCTCGCCACCTCGGTGGCCGCCATCGCCGCGTGGGCCGTGTCGCGGACCACCGGGCCACCGTTCGGGCCCAACTCGGGCGTGGCCCACGACGCGTCGTTCATCGACGTCACCTGCGTCGTGCTCGAGGCGGTGGCGGTGCTCGCCTCCGCGGTGGCGTTGTGGCGGCCGCGCCTGACGGCCGAGTGGCGCCCCCGGACCGTCGTCGTCGCCTCGATCATCCCCGTCGCCGCGCTCCTGCTCGGCAGCATCGCCGTGGCCTCGCCCAGTGCCACCGAGCACGCCCACGGCTCCCACGACGGGACGGCCGCCGATGACCACGACCACGGCGAGACGGCACCCGATCCGCTCGGGCTCTCACTGCTCAGCAACGGCCACCACCACGCCATCGAGTGGCACGACCTCGACCCTGCCACCCAGGCCGAGCTCGATCGCCAGCTGGCCATCACCCGTGAGGTCGCCGACGTGTACCCGACGGTGGCCGCCGCCGAAGCCGCCGGCTACCGACGGGCCGGTCCCTACTCCCCCGGGCTCGGAGCGCATTACACCAAGGCCGGACCAGCGGAGCTGAACGTCGAGGGCGTCATGACCGACGAGGCGCTCCGCCACCCGCTGTCGGTGCTCTACGACGGCAACGAGCCCGACTCCGAGCTGGTCGGGTTCATGTACTACTCGCTGAGCCAGGTCGAACCGACCGGCTTCGTCGGCACCAACGACGTGTGGCACACCCACTCCAACGTGTGCGTCAGCTTCGGCCCCGACGGCACCGACTCGCCTCTCGGCGCCGACCTCGAGGTCACCGAGGAGCAGTGCGAAGCAGCCGGCGGAGTGCTGCTGCCGACCACCCAGTGGATGGTGCACGTGTGGACCGTGCCCGGCTACGAGAATCCGGCCGGCGGCGTGTTCGCCGAGGTCAACCCCCGGCTGGCGTGCTCCGACGGCACGTATTTCCGCCTGCCGCCCGAGGAGTGGCCCACGAACCTGCTCAACGTCTGCGCCTCGAAGGCCCCGGGCGAGCCGCGGGAGACCTGAGCGCCGACCGGGTCGGGAAAACGACCGAAGCCGGCTCGGGGGGAGAGCCGGCTTCGGATATGAGGGTGGAAATCGATCGGGGAATCGATCTCGACGTCCCTCAGCGAGATCAACGGAGGGGGGATCCGTGTACTGATCTCGTCGTATGTAGGACTCAGTCTGCCGAGACCCATCCAATCTGTCCAACAGTTGTTGGTGATACGTGCCATCATTTCTAGCGATGGACCTCCGCCAGCTCAACGCCGTGCTCGCCGTGTCCGACCACGGCGGCTTCTCGGCTGCCGCCCGGGCCCTGCACACCGTGCAGTCCAACGTCTCAGCCCATGTGGCCCGCTTGGAGAAGGAGCTCGACGCCACCCTCATCGACCGCTCGACGGGCCAGCTCACCGAGGAAGGGGCGGTGGTGGTGGAGCGGGCCCGCCGGATCCAGGCCGAGCTCGACGCGCTGGTCACCGACGTCGCCGCCGTGCGCGACGAGATCTCCGGTGCCGGCCGGATCGGGCTCATCGGCACCACCGCTCGCTGGCTCGTCCCGCCGCTCGTGGAGACCATGGCGAGCCGACACCCCCTCGTCCGTGTCGTCGTCCATGACGCCACCACCTCGGCCCTGCAGCTGCAGCTCGGCTCGGGCACCATCGACATGGCGGTGCTCAGTCTCCCCACCACGGACGCCGACCTCGCCACCGAGGCGCTCTTCGACGAGGACCGCCTGCTCGTCGTCCCCGCCACCCACCCGTTCTACGAGCGCGACCGCGTCAGCCTCAGCGACCTCGACGGCCAGCCGCTGCTCCTCGAGCCTCATGGCCGCCCGTTCCGGGCCCAGCTCGAGGCGCTGTTCGACGAACGGGGCTACGAGCTGGTGCCCAAGGCCGAGGTGGACGGCACGCGGCTCATGGCATCGCTCGCCTTCGAGGGCTACGGCGCCGCCATCCTTCCGGCCAGCGCCGTGCCCCTTTGGTTGGGCGGCGAGTGGCGGCGGGTCGCGGTCGACGGGTTGGCCGGCCGATCCGTCGGGCTCGCGACACGCCGACAGGGGTTACTGTCGGCCCCGGCCCGGGCGGTACGTGAGGTCCTCCGTCAGGTCGTCAACGACCGGGCCCCCCACCAGCCCGGGATCCACCTGCCGCTGGCAACGTAACTCGCCGGCCCTCCCCCTGGTCGCACTCCTCACCGATGTCCCTGCTCCCGCCACCCGACCTCCCGACCGGCGCCCGCGCGCCCCAAGGCGGGCGGGCCGTGCAGCTGCGGGCGAGGGTGCCGGGCATCGTCCACGCCGCCATCGACACCATCGACACCCTCCACGGGCCGCGGTCGGTGGTGCGGGTCAGGGTGGGAACCACCGACGAGGCGGGAGCCCTGTCGCCCCGGGACAGCGAGACCATCGCCGAGGCCGCCAGGGCCGCACTCGACGAGCGACTGCCCGTGCTGGTCGAGCTCTCCTCCTCGGGCGCCGACATCGGCGAGGGCCTGGCCGCCCTGCACGGGTGGGGCCAGGCGGCCCGCGCCCTCACCGACTGCTCGGGGATCGTGCCGACCGTGATCGTCGTCGACGGCCCGGCGGTGTCGGGTCCGGCACTGCTGCTCGGGATCGCCGACCACGTGATCATGACCCACGAGGCCTACGCCTTCGTCAGCGGGCCCCAGATGGTCGAGGAGTTCACGGGCGTTCCGATCGGGAAGTCCGAGCTGGGCGGCTCGGGCAGCCATGCCCGCCACACCGGCGTCGCCACCCTCGTCGTCGAGGACGTCGCGGCGGCCCGGGTGGCGGTCTCGGCTCTCTTCGACTTCCTCCCGTCGCACAACGACGAGCTCCCCCCGACGATCCCCACCTCCGATCCCGCCGACCGCCCGACACCGGAGGCGGGTGACGCCATCCCGTCGTCCCCCACCGGCAGCTACGACGTGCGGACCGTCATCCGGACCCTCGCCGACGACCACGAGATGCTCGAGCTGCGTGCGGCCTGGGCCCCCAACCTGGTCACCGCCTTCGGCTCGATCGACGGTTGCCCGGTCGGCTTCGTGGCCAACCAGCCCTCCGCCCTGGCCGGCACCCTCGACATCCAGGCCTCACAGAAGGGGGCCCGGTTCGTGTCGTTCTGCGACGCCTTCGGCATCCCCCTCGTCACCCTGGTCGACACGCCCGGCTTCTACCCCGGCAAGGACCTCGAATGGCGGGGGATGATCCGCCACGGCGCCCAGATGGCGTTCGCCTACGCGAGGGCCACCGTGCCCCGCGTCAACGTCACCCTGCGGAAGAGCTACGGCGGCGCCTACATCGTGATGGACTCCAAACGGATGGGGAACGACCTCGCCCTCGCCTGGCCGTCGGCGGAGATCGCGGTGATGGGCGCCAAGGGAGCGGTGGAGATCCTCCACCGAAGGGCGACCCCGGAGCAGCGGGGCGAGCTGGAACGGGCCTACGAGACCCGCCTCCTGAATCCCTACATCGCCGCCGAACGGGGCTTCATCGACGCGGTCGTCGACCCGGCGGACACCCGTCGGGAGCTGGCCGCGGCGCTGGCCGCCCTCGCCGACAAGCGCGAGCACATCGCCCATCGCGGCCACGACAACAGCCCGCTGTAGCGCCCTCTCGGTCGGTGGCGGCCGCGCGACGGTCAGGCGGCACAGCTCGCCATCAGCGGCAAGTAGGATCCCAGGGCGCCGTTGGCAGCGTGGCCAAGGAGCTCGGATCCCCCCAACGACCCTTTGGAGCATCAGTGGCCGAGAGCGTGACCATCACCGACAACCGGACCGGCGAGGCGATCGAGATCCCGATCGTGAACGGCGGGGTGGACGCCGGTCAGTGGTCGAAGCTGCTCCCCGGCATCTGGTTCTTCGATCCGTCGTTCTCGACGACGGCGGCCGCCTCCAGCTCGATCACCGAGCTCGACGGCGATGCTGGCATCCTGCGCTACCGCGGCTACCCGATCGAGCAGTTGGCCGAGCAGTCGACCTACCTCGAGGTGGCCTACCTGCTGCTCCACGGCGAGCTCCCCACGACCGACCAGTACGAGGTCTGGAAGCACGACATCACGTACCACACGTTCATCCACGAGAACGTCCGCAAGCGCTTCATGGAGGGCTTCCACCACGACGCCCACCCGATGGGCATCCTCGTCTCGACGCTCGCCGCCCTCTCGACGTTCTACCCGGACGCCAAGGACATCGAGGATCCCGACAACCGCTACAAGCAGATCATCCGACTGATCGCCAAGATGCCCACCATCGCCGCCGGGGCGCATCGCCACTCGGTCGGGCAGCCGTTCGTCTACCCGGACAACAGCCTCGACTTCCCGTCGAACTTCCTGTCGATGATGTGGAAGGTCGCCGAGCCCCGCTACGAGCCCGATCCCATCCTCTCCCACGCCCTCGACGTGCTGTTCATCCTGCACGCC
>DATDIY010000132.1:0-3014 GCA_036520815.1 Acidimicrobiales bacterium | reverse complement strand
ATCATCGGCGACGCCGAGGCCTCGCTGGTCGACGGGGTGCTGACGCTCACCGTCGACCTGCGGCCCCCGGCATCGGCCGGCGGGGGAGGCTGACGGGTGTCCGCCCTGGTCGAGGCGCCGGAGGGTGCCGACCCCGCCCGCTTCGCGCTGGCCATCGCCGCCATCGACGCCGCCAACGCCGACGACCCGAACACGATCGTGGTCGACGGGGTCGAGCGGCCCAAGGAGCAGGCCCACGCCGAGGCGATGACCCGCTGGGTCCGCCAGCTCGATCGCGACGCCGACGAGGCGCAGCTGCTCGCCGCCCGGGCCCACCACCTGCGCCGGTGGGCTCACCCCCGCAGCGCCGAGCCCGACGGTCGGGCCGGCTACCTGCGCTGGCGGGCCGAGGCCAAGCGCCGCCACGCCGCCGACGTGGGCGAGATCCTCGCCGGGGTGGGCTACGACGCCGACACCGTCGCCCGGGTGCAGGACCTCGTCGCCAAGAAGGGCCTCGGCCGCGGCGACCGCCCTGACGTCGGCGGTCGGCCCGACCCCTTCCAGGTCCACGAGGACGCGCTGTGCCTGGTGTTCCTCACCACCCAGTTCGACGAGTTGGTCGACAAGCTCGGCGACGACAAGACCGTCGACGTGCTGGCCCGCACCCTGGCCAAGATGGGTGACCGAGGTCGGTCCGAGGCGCTGGCCCTCGATCTCGACGAGCGTCAGATGGCCCTCGTCGGCCTCGCGCTGGAGCGGCTCTCGACTGCTGGGGCGGCCGTCGAGCAAGGCGCTACCCCGTGATCTGCCCCAGCTGCCAGGCGGCGGATGTGGCCGTGGGCGCCCCGTGCCCGAGCTGTGGGGCGGTGGCGGTGGCCCCCGACGCCCTCGACTCGTTGCTGTCGACCGAGGCGACCGAGGTCGAGGTGCCGTTCGACGACGAACCGACCACCAGCTTCACGCTGCTCGCGGTCCTACCGGAGGTGCCGGTCGACGGTCTCGACGGCGAGCTCGCGGCGCCGCCGCCGGTCGCGTCATCGCCGCGTCCGCCGACACCAGCACCGCCAGCACCGCCGGCACCGGTAGCCGCTCCCGCTCCCGACACGCCCCCCGCTGCGCCCGTGGCGGAGCTGCCCCAACGCCGGGCCCTGGCCGACACCCCCGCGCAGTGGGGACCGCGCGATCACCCTGCCCCCGTGATGGCTCCGCCTCCGCCCGCCCCGCTCGACCCGCCCGCGGTCACCCGCACCCGTCCGCAGGGCGGCACCGGGCTGCCCCCGGGGCTGAGCGCCACTCGCCCGCCCTCGCCGCCTCCTGCGTCGGTCCCCACGCCGGCGGCTCCGTCGGTCCCGGCCGCCCCTGAACCGGTGGATGTGGTGCCGGAGCGGCCGACCCATCCGAGGGTCCGACGCTGGTTCGGGCGGGGATCGGGCTCCGAACCCGACGGCGAGCCCGGTGCCGAGCCGGATGAGGCTGCTCCCGCGATCGCGGCCTTCGACGGCGCGCCCGAGGGTCTGCTCGACGGCGTCGAGCCCGAGCCCGACCGCGGCGACGCCGTCATCGACCCCGGTGGCATCGACGCTGCCGCCTCCAGGCTCTCCGCGGGTGCCCGCCGCAACGCCAACTCTCCGCTGGCCGTGGTCGCCGCCCTCCTCGAGGAGGGCGAGAAGGCCGAGGCAGTCGTCCAGGGTGAGTACCAGCACCGACCGGGTGTCGCAGTGTTGACCGACCGACGCGTCATCGTCGCCAACGACCGGCGATGGGCCCCCGACGTGCGCACCTTCGAGTGCGACGAGCGTCTCGTGGTGCACGGTTGGCAGGACGACCGGCGAGCGACGCTCGTGTTCGTCGTCGCTGGTGTGGGGGTGGAGCTGAGCGCCGTGAGCGACCGGCCCCTGGCCCGTGATCTCGCTGCTCGCGTGCGGGCTCGCGTGGCCGGTGACGACGCGCCGTCAACGCCCTCGCTTTGACCCCCGGGCCGACCGCCTGGCTATCATGACCAGCCCACGCGGACGTGGCTCAGTTGGTAGAGCATCACCTTGCCAAGGTGAGGGTCGCGAGTTCGAATCTCGTCGTCCGCTCCACGCAGCACCTGGTCAGGCGCCTCTCCGGAGGCGCCTGTCCCGCGTCCCGAGCCGATTCTCGGCACCGCTGGTGGATCGGGTGCGCCGGGGGGACTCGCTCTCACGCGTGGGGCACGACCTCGCCGACCCTCCACGACTTGTCGAAGAAGGGCTGGAGCGGGCTGTAGAGCCTGAGGACGGGGAAGAACCCCTTGCCCGGCATCGTCTGGATCCAGTTCCCGGCGGCGACGTCGGTTGGTTGCTCGGGCGCGAAGTGGACGGTGGTCGTCCCATCAGAGTCGGCCAGGGCCGCCGGTGTCGGGTACGCCTGGCTGCCGGCCCTCGGGTACCGCTGAGGCGTCACGAGCATGGAGCGGGTCTGGTTGTCGTAGAGGGTGAGTGACCAGAACCGTGCCTCGGGGACGTCGGGCGGCAGCGTCACCGAGTACGACTTCGCTCCGTCGAAGTACTCGCCCGTCGAGTCGAAGAACGCGACGAGGTACTGGCTGCCGAGACCTGTCAGGCGCATGGCCATGGCCGGGGTGATCCCCGTGTAGCCGTAGAAGAAGAGCGTGCGCAGATCGTGCTTGCGGGCGCCGGTCGGCGGAAAGGGCTCGATTCCGTTCGCCGTGATGCGCGGGATCGGTCGATCGAACAGGTAGCCGCCTCCGAAGAGCATGTTGGTCCACGAGGAACCGGGATAGAAGGCGACGTCCTCCTCGCCGCGGGCGTCGAACATCAGAGCCCTCGCCGTCGCGTTCCCCACGGTGGCGGCGTCTTCCAGGATCCGGCGCATCCGTTCGTCAGGGGCGAACGACGTGCCCTTGACGATGCCGATCTCGGCGAGGTGGCCGAGGATCTCCGGGTCTGTGGCCCCGATGACCTCGTCCTGCACGAGGGCGTTCACGGTGTCGAAGAAGCGACCGTCGTTGGGTGGGATCGTGTTGAAGGTCAGTCCCGTCCCCTCCACGA
>DATDIY010000131.1:0-2338 GCA_036520815.1 Acidimicrobiales bacterium | reverse complement strand
TGAGCGACTGTCCCGGGCCGACCGAGCCGGTGGCGGCCCGGGCGCCCGTGGCCGCCGCACCCCACGCCATGCCCACCGCCTCGATCTCGCTCTCGGCGTTGATGCACACCCCGCCCGCATCGGGCAGGAGGTCGGCCATGTTCTCGAGGACCTCGGTGAACGGCGTCATCGGATAGCCGGCGAAGAACTTGCAACCGGCGGCGACCATCCCTCGGGCGATGGCCTCGGATCCCTCCATGAGCTGACGGGGCATCAGGCGCTCCTGTCCGGATCGATCGTCTCGTCGCCGTCGTCCCAGGTGAGCTCCACCGGCTCGTCGTACTTCCAGACCTGGAAGACGAAGTCGGGGCAGATCTGCGAGCAGGCCTTGCAGGCGGTGCAGCCCGGCAGCAGCTCGGGATAGCGCAGCCCGTGGACGTTGAACGTGGTGGTCGTCATCCGCAGGACACCCGGCTTGCAGGCGTCGATGCAGAGGTCGCAGCCCTTGCACACGTCGACGTCGATCACGACCGTGCCGCGTGCCAGTGCGGTGTGTGTCGTCATGAGCTCGTCCCCACCTCCTGAGGCCATGCCGGAGCGATCGGCTCGCCGACGAGGCCCCATCCCTGGGTGAGGGCGGCGGCGTTGGTGTCGGCGAATTGCGCTCGATACGACGGGAGCACCTGGTAGGCGGCGGCGGTCAGCGCGTCGAGGGGCACGACGCGGGTGGCTGCGCAGAAGGCCCCGACGGCGAGCATCGACGCCGCCTGCGGGTAGCCGGCCTCCGTCGCGATCGTGCTGAAGGGCAGGTCGAGCAGCGTGCAACCGTGCCCGTCGATCTCGCCCCGGAACACCGAGCTGTCGACGACGACGAGCCCACCGGGCCGCAGCCGGTCGGCCGCCTCCCGGTAGTGGTCGTGGTGCATGGCGATGGCCGCCCAGGCGGTGTCGACGTCGGGTGGTGTGGTGAGCGGTTCCTGGCCGATGACCACGGTCGAGGCGGTGCTGCCGCCGCGCATGGCGGCGCCGTAGGTGCCGAACAGCAGCACCTCGAAGTCGGCGTTGGCGGCGGCGGTGCCGAGGGTGGACGCGGCGAGCTGGACCCCCTGGCCGCCGATGCCGGTGAGCAGCACTTCTCGTTCCACGTGGCCGACCTCCCTGGGTCGAGGCTCAACCTAGAACAGCGCTTTTCCATGGTCAAGCGGCGCTTTTCCGCTAGGGTCGGCGACGATGAGCGCGCTCGAACCGATGCCCGAGCCGTCCGCCCGCTCCGCCGACCGTTCCGGTGTGCTCAGCCGGGGGATCGAGCGGACGCTCGAGACCCGGGAGCAGGCGCTGGTCGACGAGCTGAACGAGATCATCGAGGCCACCTACCGGGTGATCTCGCGCTCGGAGAGCATCGATCCGCCGTTGCGGGAGATCCTGCGGGAGGCCGGGCTGAGCACCCCGGCCTTCTACCGTCACTTCCGCTCGAAGGACGAGCTCCTGGTCGGGCTGCTCGAACAGGGCTGGGAGATCCTTCGCGGCTACCTCGCCCACCAGATGGACAAGGCAGACGGGCCCGCCGACGAGGTCGCGGCATGGATCCGGGGGATGCTCGTCCAGGCGGCCGATCCCGAGGCGGCCCGCCGGGCCCGACCGTTCGTCGCCAACCTCTACCGGCTGGCGGTGTCGTTCCCTGATGAGTACCGGGCGGCGCGCGATTCGCTGATCGAGCTGCTCGTCGAGCCGGTCCGCCACCTTCGCGGCGCCGCTGACGTCCGGGCCGATGCCACCTCGGTCTATGACCTCGTGAAGGCGGTGCAGGAGCGCCACCTCACGGAGCGCACGGTTGCCACTGAGCAGGAGACGGTCCATCTGGTCGCGTTCGTCCTCGCCGCGCTGGCCCGACCGGACAGCTGAGGGCGAGCCTCAGCCGTGCGTCGCTGCTCCCCGCAGGAGCGTGTCGCGACAGAACACGATGGCCCCGGCGATGCCGTGGCGGCGCACCAGGCTCTCGTGCAGCCACACCAGGTCGAACAGCGACACGGCCCGCGCCCGGGTCGGCGTCGTGTCGGGTCGCAGGTCCCCTCGCGTGGTGCCGGCGTCGAGCAGCGTCATGAGGTCCCGGAGCCGGGCGTCGAAGGTCCAGGTCTGACCGCGGGTGCTCGGTGGTGCCTCCCGCAACCAGGTCTGGAGCACGTTGTACTCGTCGCTGAACTTGTCGACGACGTTGATGTTGCTCCACATCAAGGCGTCGAGCTTCTCGAGCGGCGTGGACGACGAGGCCAGCACCGCGTTCCAGCTGTCGGCCGTCTTGGTCGAGAACGAGCCCATGATCGAGCCGAGCAGCTCGTCCTTGGAGCCGAACCGTCGGTAG
>DATDIY010000130.1:0-7396 GCA_036520815.1 Acidimicrobiales bacterium | reverse complement strand
CCCTTCGGGGCACTTCATCGTCAGGCCCAGCCAGGTCGAGATCCTCGAGCAGGACGGCGCCAACCGGGTGACCCTGGTGGCCTGCCACCCGAAGTACAGCGCCCGGGAGCGCATCGTCGTCACCGCCACTCTGGAGACGCCGCCGGCGCCGCCAACACCGCTCCCGGAGCCCACCGGCGTCACCACCGACGCCTCGGCCGACGCCCTGGCCGCCGGCGACGGCTCGGCCCGGATCCCGGCGTTGCTGTGGACCGCGGCGGCGCTGCTGATCTGGTTCGCGACCTGGTATGTGGCCCGCCGTTGGAGGAAGCTGCCGGCATACCTGATCGGCACGCCGATCTTCGCGGTGGTGCTGTTCGTGGCCTACGAGAACATCGCCCGCCTGCTCCCCGCCGCCTACTGAGCTGGTCTTGATGCCTCTTCGTCCTGCCGTTCGCCGTCGAATCGTCGGCGCTGTCGCGCTCGGTTTCGCCGTCGTGGCGGGCTCCTGCTCGACCACCACCGGAGGGGCGCCGGGGGTGACGACCACGTCGTCGACCACCCCCGAGGCGTTGCCGCAGACGACGACCACGAGCGAGCCGGCCGCCGGGGTGGGCAAGGAGTTCTTCGTGTACGCCCCCGTCGAGGGTGACTGCATCGACCTCCGGGCGACGGGCCCCGACGGGGCGACCACCACCCGGGCCGTCCCCGAGGAGGACGCCACGATCCGTGGGACGAACCAGTTGATCCTCCGCCTCGACTGCGGTCTGCCGCACCAGTACGAGGTCATCGCCGTAGTCGGGCCCGACCTGCCGAAGACCCCGACGCCCGACGACGTCGCCCTCGTCTCTGCCGCCAAGCAGCTGTGCCCGCCGGTCTTCGCGACCTACGTGGGCACGCCGTACCAGGACTCCGAGCTCGAGGTGGGGTGGATCCTCCCGACCGGCGAGCAGCGCCGCCGGGGGGTCCTGCAGATCGGGTGCCTCGCCTTCGACCCCGAGGGCAAGCTCATCGGCTCCGTGCGGGGCTCGGGTCGCTAGCCGGATCCGGACTCAGCGACCCTCGAAGTTCGCCGGCCGCTTCTCGGCGAAGGCGGCCAGACCCTCGGCCAAGTCCCTGCTCCCCCACGCCGCCGCGGCCGCCGCCTCGTAGGTCGGACTGGCCGGCTCGTCGGGGTCGAGCTCGTCGAGGCCCAGCTTGAGGCCCTGCAGGGTCAACGGGGCGAGCAGCGCCACGTCGTGGGCCCAGGCCAAACCGTCGGCGACGTCACCCAGGCGGTGCACGAGGCCGAGCTGGTGGGCCCGTTCGCCGGTCATTCGGTCGGTGCTCAGCAGGAGGTGCCGGGCGGTGGACTGCCCGGCGAGACCGACCAGGCGGCGCACGGTCCACTGGTCGACCATGAGGCCGAGGCGGGCGGCGGGCACCCCGAAGCTGGCGCCGGCCGTGGCGATCCGGAGATCGCAGGCGATGGCGAGCTGGGTGCCGGCTCCCAGCGCGTAGCCCTCGACGACGGCCATGGTCGGGAACGGTGCCGCCCGCAGGCCACGCAGCACCTCGCCGAGGGCGGCGACGACGTCGTGGTCCTCGACGGTCGTGAGATCGGCACCGGAGCAGAAGTGGCCGGCGGCGCCGGTCAGCACCAGCACCCGGGGCGGCGTCGCCTCGGTCTGCCGCAGCACCGCCTGCAGCCCGGCGATGGCGTCCTGGTCGAGGGCGTTGTGCCGTTCGGGGCGGTCGATGGAGACCACGAGGACGTCGCCGCGGGGTTCGGTTCGGATCACGGCCGTGGACCGTAGCGGTCGGGTCCACCACTCGGCCGACCTCTGGTCCTACCGTCGCGCCTCATGGTGCTCGCCCTCACCGCTGCCGTCGTCGTGGTCATCCTCGGCGCCGCCCTCGTCCTCTCCGCCCGGATCCGCGCCCGGTCACGGGCCCAGCCCGTCACCGACTCCGCCGGCGCGCCCCTGCCCGCCGGGGCCGAGGCCGCCATCTGGTCGATCCTCGAGGCGGTGCCCGACCCGCGCAACCACCTCGCCCTCACCCGCGACCTCACCGGTGAGGTGCGCATCGCCGGCACCCCGCTCGATCCGGCCTGGCGGGCGGCCAACCCGACGGTCGACCCGTGGGCGGCGGCTGTCGCCTGGGACGACGCCGACGAGCGTCTCTCGACCACCGCCGCTTAGGACTCGAACGAGTCCTCAGGCGACGACGACCGCCGCCAGGGCCGCCCACGACTGAGGGGCGGCGCCCAGCCCGGTGCCGTCGTCGGGGTCCCAGTACTCCGCCCAACCCGAGCGGGTGGCACCCCGCACGAGCATGGCGCCCAGCTCGGTCCGGTCGGCCGGTCGGTCTCGACGGCCGGCCGCCACCCACGCGAGGTAGGTGAGCTGCGGCCACGCCGGGCCCCGCCAGTAGGTCCGAGGGGCGAACGTCGGCTCGGCCCGGTGCACACCCGCCGGACCGCACGCGCCACCCAGGGCCCCGCGATCGAGCAGCTCACCGAAGGCGGCATCGACGGCCTCGGGACGGGCGCTGACCAGCACCGGGAGCAGGGCGTCGAGGGTGCGGACCCGCCCCGAGGTGGCGGCGCTGTCGCCGGCGTCGACCCAGGTCCTGAGCCCGGCGTCCCAGCGGGTGTCGAGGACCTCGACCAGCGCCTCTGCGTCGATCCGAAGGACGTCGTCACCGGTGACCGACGCCAGCTCGAGGGCGTTGAACGCGACGAGGGCGTTGAAGCCGCAGCTGGCCACGACGAATGCGGGGTTGGCGATCGGCGAGCCGTCGTCGGCGTGCTCGACGCTGGCCACCAGCTCGCCCTTCACGTCGTACCAGCGCTGCGGATCCCACCCGCCGGGGCACCAGTGGTCCCATCGGGGGCAGTCGTCGCCGCCGCTCTCCCAGGGATGGCACAGGGCCACCAGGCCGTCGACGCGCGCCCGGTGCCGCAGCAGGAACTGCAGGCCGCGGGTCGCCGGCTCCAGGAGGTCGTCGACAGGCACGCCGAGGCGCGCCATCACCGCCACGGCGTGGCCGAACATCGGCGGCTGAGTGATCGACGAGCGCCCCTCCCGACCCCAGAACCCGGCGTGGTGGGTGGGATCGTGCTCGTAGTCGACGTGGGGCACGAAGCCGAGCGGGGTCTGCGTGCGGAACAGGTGGGCGAGCTCGCGGCGGGCCCGCACCCCCTCTCCCAGCACCGCCCACGTGACGGCATGGAAGCACGAGTCCCACAGCCACTGGAACGGGTACACCGTCGTGCTCGGGACGGTGTAGCCCTCCTCGCGCCAGGCGGCGTCGAGCACCGCCCGGGCGTCGGCCAGGACCGTGGCGGGGTCGGCCGGTAGCGTGGACGGGCCCTCCTCCCCCGGCCTGTTCACACCGACCTCCCGGAGCCCACGCCGTTGAACGCCACGTCGACCTGCGCGGTGCTGTCGTTCCGACTCGGAGGCACCGACGGCGTCTCGGTCGTGGCCGCCACCTGGATCGAGATCCTCCGGTCCGCCGGCTTCGAGGTGGTGACCGTCGCCGGGGAAGGCCCGGTCGACCGGACCGTCGCCGGGCTCGCCATCGGTCGCTGGCCCGACGGACTCGCCGGCGTGGAGGGTCCGCACGCAGCGACCGCAGGGGAGATCGACACCCTCACCGACGCCGTGGGCGCCGCGGTGGCCGACGTCGATCTGGTGGTGGTGGAGAACCTGGGCACGATCCCGATGAACCTACCGGCCGCCCGCGCCGTGGCCCGGGCCCGGGCCGGCCGGCCGACGCTCTGGCACCACCACGACGCCGCCTGGCAGCGGGCCCGCTACGCCGACGTCGACGAGCTCCCCCGCGACGACCCGGCGTGGCGCCACGTCACCATCAACGACCTCACCCGCGACCAGCTCGGTACCCGCGGCATCGACGCGGTGACCGTGCGCAACGGCTTCGACGTGGACGCCGCGCCGGGCGACCGGGCCGCCGAGCGCGCCCGGGTCGGTCTGGGAGCCGACGAGCTGGTGGTGGTGCACCCGGTGCGAGCCATCGCCCGCAAGGAGATCCCGACCGCGGTGGCCGTGGCCGAAGCGCTCGGCGCGACCTACTGGCTGACCGGACCGGCCGAGGAGGGGTACGCCGCCACCCTTCACGCGGTGCTGGCCGACGCCCGCCGCCGCGGCGTGCGGGTGGTGCACCAGCCGGGTGGGTCGACCGCCGACCTGTACGCCGCCGCCGACGTCGTCGCCTTCCCGTCCTCGTGGGAGGGGTTCGGGAACCCGCCGATCGAGGCCGCCATCCACCGGCGCCCGGCCGTCGTCGGCCACTACCCGGTCGCTGACGAGCTGCGCCGGCTCGGCTTCCGCTGGTTCGACCCCGACGATCCGGCGGCGCTGCGCCGCTGGCTCGACGCCCCCGACACCGACCTGCTCGACCACAACGCCGGCGTGGCCCGTCGGCACCTCTCCCTCGACGCGGTGGCCGCCGATCTGCGGGCGGTGCTCGATGAGGCAGGCTGGACACCGTGACCGACGAACCCTCCGATCCGGCACCCAACGATCCGGCACCCAACGACCCGGTGCTGGTCCGTCGGGCGCTCGTCGCCCGGCTGGCGGCGCTCGGGCAGCGGATCGGCTACGCGCTGTTCGCGGTGGCGGTGGTGGTGTTCTTCGTCGGCTTCTTCGCCGGGTTCACCACGGCGGTGGTGACGGTGATCGTGGCGTGCCTGGCGGTCGGGTCGGTCGCCCTGGCGCCGGCGATCGTGGCCTCCTACGCGGTGAAGGCAGCCGAGCGCGAGGACCGCGAACTGGGCCGCTGACACCGCCGACGCGGCCGTCTCACACGAAGCGGGGCGACGGGTCCGAGGCCGGATGCAGACCGCGCAGGCCGGACCACACCAGGCCCGACACCTGGGCGGCCAGCTCGTGGGCGTCGAGGTCGATCTCCTTGGCCAGCCAGCGCCGGCACGTCGCCTCCCCCAACCCGACGATGCCGTAGGCGAGCAGCCGCTGACGCTCGTCGGTGAGGCCGTCGACGACGATGAGCTCGGCGAGGCCGTCGGCGAACTGACGCTGCGCGGTGGCCGCCTCCTGGGCGATCTCGGCATCGCGCAACACGTCGTGGCTGAACAGCACGTGGAAGCCGTCGCGGTGGTCGTCGACCCACTGGAACCAGGCGGCGAAGCCCTCCTCCACCTGCTGGCGCGGCCCGTCGGCGGCGCCGGTCGCCCGTCGGACGACCTGACGCATGCCGCCCGCCACGTCGGCGACCACGGCCAGGAAGAGCTCGCGCTTCGAGCCGAAGTGCTGGTAGAGCACCGGCTTGGTGACCCCCGCGGCCTCGGCGATGTCGTTCATCGAGGCGTCGTGGTACCCGAGACGGGCGAAGGTGGACAGCGCCGTGTCCAGCAGTTGTCGGCGCCGGGCGGCAGCAGGCAGGCGCATGCTCATCGATGCTCCTCCAAGGTCGCTCCGAGCGTAACGAGTGTCGCCACCGTTTGTTACCGCGCGGAAACCTGGCTTCCCGGGTTCAGCGCGCCCGGCCATCGTCGCCGCGCTCCCCGCACTGGACACCACTCTCCGTGGTCGGGCAGGATGTCGAACATGTGGACGCTGCCCGGGTGTCTCGGCGCGGCCCTCGGCGATGTCCGGCGGCTGCTCGAGGAGGTACCTCCGTGGCGCGCCCGCCCACAGGCCGCGCCACCGGCCGGGTCCGTAGCCGATGCCGAGCCCGCCGCTTCGACCTCTCCCACGCTGCCCACACCGCCCACACCGCCCACGCCGCCGGCGACCAGCTCGGCATCGGAGACGACCGCGGAACCCGAGACCGGGCCCGAAACAGTCGAGGAGCCGGCGTCGGGTCCGTGGGCGAACCCTCCTGAACCGGCGGCCACCACGGACGGACCGCTGCCCCCCGGGCCGTGGCGTTGGCGGTGGATGTGGCCCGCCCCCGGGCGCCCCGGCGGCATGGCGTTGGTCGCCGCCGACGACACGCTCGTGCTGTGGAGCCCCGGAGGCTTCGCCAGCCACGACTCCCCACCCGACGGCCGTCCCACCCCCGAGGTGGCGGTGGCCCTGGCGTCGCTGCCCGAGCTCGCCGAGTCGGCCGCCTCCGCCGGCAGCCTGCGAGCGGAGCTCGACCGGGCGCTGTCCACGGCGCTCGAGGCCCGCCTGCTCCTGCACCGCGCCGCCGATGCCGTCGACGACGCCATCGACCGCCGCGAGCCAGGCGGACCGTCCCGCTCCTGAACCCGCCGACCTTCCACTGCCCGAGGTGGCTCACCTCGTACCGGACTCCGGCACGACATGAGCCACCTGCGGGGTTGGGAAAGGGCTACCGGCCGGACTTCTCCAGGATGTGCACGCCGCAGGCACTGCCGAGCCCGATGACGTGGGCCATGCCGACCTTGGCGTCGGGGATCTGACGGTCACCCGCCTCGCCGCGCAGGTGGTGGCAGATCTCCCACACGTTGGCGATGCCGGTGGCCGACACCGGATGGCCCTTGGACTGCAGACCGCCCGACACGTTCACGGGCATCGACCCGTCACGCCACGGCGCACCGGACTCGAAGAAGTCGACGGCGCCGCCCTCGGGGCAGAGCATCAGGTTGTCGTAGTGCACGAGCTCGGCGGTGGCGAAGCAGTCGTGCAGCTCGACGAGATCGAGGTCCTCGGGGCCGACCCCGGCCGACTCGTAGGCCTGCTTGGCGGCGTTGCGGGTCAGGGTGTTGACGTCGGGCAGGACCTGGCAGGACTCGCCCCACGGGTCACTCGTCAGCACCGAGGCCGCCACCTTCACCGCCCGCTTCTGCTGCTCGAGCGACAGGGTGCGCAGCTTCTCGCCCGAGACCACCACGGCGGCGGCGCCGCCGTCGCAGTTGGCCGAGCACATCGGGCGGGTGTTGGGGTACGCCATCATGATGTCGCCCATGATCTCTTCGAGCGTCATCCGCTTGGTGTAGGTGGCCAGCGGGTTGAGGGTGGAGTGGGCGTGGTTCTTCTCGCTGATGCGGGCGAACAGCTCGAAGCTGGTGCCGCCGTAGCGATGGCCGTACTCCATGCCGATCTGGGCGAACACGCCCGGCATCGTCTCGGTGGTCATGCGTCCGTCGAGCGGGGCGATCGCTCCCTCGCGCCCGTGGGGCGTCCAGGCGTCGTCGCTCGCCTTGGCGGTCCCGCCGGCGAGCAGGCCGGCACCCGAGAGCTTCTCGACCCCGACGGCGAGGCCCATGTCGGACTCGCCCGCCTTGATCGACATGATGACCGTGCGCAGGGCGGTGGCCCCGGTGGCGCAGGCGTTGGCCACGTTGAACACGGGGATACCGGTCTGGCCGATCTGCTTCTGCAGCATCTGGCCGATCCCGTTGCCGCCGATGAGGTTGCCCGCCGCCAGCACGCCCATGTCGCCGATCGTGACCCCGCCGTCGGCCATGGCGGCCATGGCCGCC
>DATDIY010000129.1:0-6863 GCA_036520815.1 Acidimicrobiales bacterium | reverse complement strand
CAGGTGGCCCGCACCACCGGCTGCTCCGTGCAACTGCTGACCTCCGGGTGGGGAAGCACCGTCGACGAGCTCGACGCCTACCTGCGGACCCAGGCGGCAGCGCTCGACGCGCCGACCACCACGAGCGTGATCCCCGACACGTTCCCGGCCACCGCCATCTCCCACTCCCTCGACGCCGACGGCGTGGTCGTGATGGCCACCCACGGACGCAGCGGGATCGGCAAGGCCCTGCTCGGTTCGGTCGCCGAGGACGTCATCAAGGCCACCGACCGGCCGGTGATGCTGGTCGGTCCCTCTGCCGGATCCGGTCCCGACCTCTCGGGAGGGACGATGGTGCTCCCGACCGACGGTTCCGCCACCGCCGCCTCGGTGGTCGACCGGGCCGCCGAGTGGGCCTCGGCGCTCGGGATGAGCGTGCACGTGATCGCCGTGTGCACGCCGAAGGGCACCACCGCCGGGCACAACGACGCCACCGATGCCGAGGTGACGGCGGCGGTCGCCGCCGCCGCCGACCGTCTGAGGGCCACCGGCCTGGTCGTGCAGGAGGAGACCCTCGTCGGCCGCGACCCGGCCCGGTCGATCGTCGATCTCGCCAGAGAGCTCCCGGCCGCACTGATCGCCATGAGCACCCACGCCCGGGTCGGTCTCGCTCGCACGGCCCTGGGCAGCACGGCCATCAAGGTCGTCCACGACGCACCGTGCCCGGTGCTCGTGCAGAAGCCCGTCGACTGAGACGCGGGCCCAGCTCGTGGACGGCTTCCGGGCCTGGCGCCTCGACGAGCCGGCCCCGACCACCCCCACCGGGCCGTTGCATCGGGTCGACGGCCCGAGGCCCGAACCCGGACCGGACGAGGTGGTGGTCGAGGTCCACGCCTGCGCGGTGTGTCGCACCGACCTCCAGCTGGTCGAGGGGGACCTCGAGGCGAGGCGGCTGCCGATCGTCCCCGGTCACCAGGTCGTGGGCACCGTCGTCGCTCGCGGCGACACCGTCGTCGAGCCGGCGCTCGGCACCCGCGTCGGGGTGGCGTGGATCGCGGCGACCTGCGGGACGTGCCGGTTCTGCCGGCGGGGTCGCGAGAACCTCTGCGAACAGGCCCGATTCACCGGCTGGGACCGCGACGGCGGCTACGCCACCCACGTCCGCGCCCGCGCCGACTTCGTGCACCCGCTGCCCGACACCTTCGCCGACGTCGACGCCGCGCCACTCCTGTGCGGCGGTGCCATCGGGTACCGGTCGCTGCGCGTCGCCGGCATCGGGCCGGACTCGTCGGGCACGGCCCTCGGCCTGTACGGGTTCGGCGCCTCGGCCACCTGCGTGATCCAGATCGCCCGCCACTGGGGTGTCGACGTGCACGTCTGCACCCGCTCGGCCCGCGAACGGCAGGCTGCGCTCGAGCTCGGCGCGAGCTGGGCGGGCGGCTACGACGAACGACCACCCGT
Organism: Acidimicrobiales bacterium; assembly: GCA_036520815.1. Classification (GTDB taxonomy): domain Bacteria; phylum Actinomycetota; class Acidimicrobiia; order Acidimicrobiales; family Acidimicrobilacustridaceae; genus CAMFLJ01. The sequence goes on along the minus strand of DATDIY010000129.1, from coordinate 5,423 downwards.
CCCCCTCGACGCCGCCGTCACCTTCGCGCCCTCCGGCGATGTCGTCGTGGCCGCACTGCAGGCCCTCGATCGCGGCGGGGTGGTGGCGGTGAACGCCATCCACCTCGACCGGGTGCCCGAGCTCGACTACGGCGACCTGTGGTGGGAACGCAGCATCCGCAGCGTCGCCAACGTCACCCGCGACGACGTGCGCGAGCTGCTCGAGCTCGCCGCGAGCATCCCGATCCGAACCCGCACCGAGGTGGTGGCGCTCGACGACGCCAACGACGCGCTGCGTCGGCTGGCCGCCGGCGACGTGAGCGGTTCGTTCGTGCTCGAGGTCTGATCGACCCTGCGGTCGGTCGACAACGGTTCGGCCAACGTTCACCCAGGCATCACCGCAATCACCTCGTGTTGGGTGGCGGCGCCGCCACACTGAGCGGATCAGGGGTCGAGTCATCCGCCCGGATGCCTCACCCCGAGGAGTTGCCATGCATCGGTCACCGACCCCTAGCCTCCCGATGGTGTCCGACCCACAGCACGTGGCCGCGCCCGACCACCCCGATCGGAAGCTTCCCTTCACGGGAGCGCTCAACTTCCGCGACCTCGGCGGCTACCGGGGTCGGGCGGGCCAGACCGTGCGCTGGCGGACGCTCTACCGGGCCGCTGCCCTCCACCGCCTGCCCGACGACGAGCTCGACCAACTGGCGGTGATGGGCGTGCGGTCGGTGCTCGACCTGCGCACCAGCTCGGAGGTGGACCACGGCCGGATCCAGGCCGACCACCTCGGGATCGTGCACCTCCACCTCCCGTTCCTCCCTGACATCTGGAACCGCGACGAGCTCGACCCCGACGCCGAGCCCGACCAGGTGCTCGGCGCGCTGTACGTCCAGATGCTCAGCGTCGGCGCTCCCGCCATCGCCGAGGCGCTGCGAACTCTGGCCGATCCCGCGAACGTGCCGGCCGTGTTCCACTGCACCGCCGGCAAGGACCGCACCGGGGTGCTGGCGGCGCTCGTGCTGGCGCTGCTCGGCGTCGACGAGGACACCATCGTCGGCGACTACGAGCTCACGTCAGGAGCGATGCGCGAGCTCGCCGAGCGGATCCGCCGGAACAATCCGGAGCTGCTGAGCGCCATGTCCGATCAGCCCCCGGCCTACCTCATGAGCCCACCGGGCGCGATGCGGGTCTTCCTCGACCACGTGCGGGTCGAGCACGGGTCGATGGTCGGCTACGTGCGCGGCATCGGCGTCGAGCTCGAGGTGGTCGAGGCGCTGAACGCCAACCTGTTGGCCTGATCTCGCTGGCCTGACCTACGGGGCTCGACCGCGCGTCGGCTCAGCTCCGCCGGCGACGGGCGAACAGCACGATCACGGCGATGGTGGCCAGCGCGGCGAGCACCGCCATCACGAGGCGGGATCGCCCGGCCGATTCACCACCGAGGACCACGTCGTCGTCGAGGACGAACGGTGACGTGTCGACGAGGATCTCCTCGTCCGCGGTGGTGATGACGACCTCGTCGTCGTCGGCGCGGACCTCGACGGCAGCATCGGCTGTCGTCACCACGACGTCATCACCGCTCCGGGTGAGCTCGACGTCGGCCTCTTCGGTGTGGACGATCGCACCACCGGCGTCGGTGAGCTCGACCGAGACCCCCTCGGGCAGCACCGGCTCCACCGGGTGAGGGGTGAGCAGGGCGTCGACCGGGGCTGGTTGGTCGTCGTCAGCCGGCGACGGGCGGTGTCTCGATCGTTGCGGGTCGTACGGCATCGGAGTCTCCGGGGAACGAGGGCGGCGTGGGGGCGATCGTCGTGAGCGGGGCGGAGTGCGGGGCGGCCGACACCGGCACGGGGTCCGCCGCGAGGGCCGGAACGGCCCGGGTGAGCTCGGGGACGACGGCATCGAGCAGGGCGTCGAACTCCGCCGATGCCTCCGGCGCTCCCGCACGGTGCCCGAGGGCGTGGATCGGCAGGGACTGGGCCGACGCCTCCGCCACCGCCGCCCGCAGGTGGACGGGAGCGAGCACCTGCTCGCCGTACTGCTCGATCAGCTGCCCGTGCCAGTACTTGGCGTCGCGGGTGCGACCGAGACGGTTGACGGCGATGCCGGCGAGGGTCGGGCGGCCGTCGCGCCGGGCCGAGATGCGCGTGATCGTCCGTTGGATCTGCGCCACCCCGTCACAGGCCCACGCGCCCGGCTCGGTGACGACGAGGGCCCGGTCGGCGGCGAACAGCCCGTTGATGGTGAGCAGCCCGAGCGACGGCGGACAGTCGATGATCACGAGGTCGTAGCCGTTGCCCTCGAGGGCGATCTGCAGCCGGTCCTGGGCGCCGATCGGGTCGTTGGCGAGCTGGGGTTCGCGAGCGGCGAGGCCGGGCGTGCTGGCCACCACCGAGGGAGCCTCGGCTCCGGGCGTTGCGCTGTCGGCCAGCTCCCAGCCCGAGCGCACCGCGAGTTGGCGCGCCGAGCCGGGCCGGTCGGTCTCCAGCGCGCCGTCGACGGTGGTCGCCGGCTCCCAGACGCCGAGGCCGCTCGTGGCGTTGGCCTGCGGATCGAGGTCGACCACCAGCACCTTGTCGCCCCGCTGCGACGCAGCCGCCGCCAGCCCGAGGGCGACGGTCGTCTTGCCCACCCCACCCTTCTGGTTGACCACCGCGACGATCGGCATCTCTCCACGCTAGTGCCCCACCCCGAGGCCCTGGCGGTCCCTGGGGCCGTCGCGCGACGTGGTAGACCCGCTCCCGCACGGCCCGCCGGGCGCGGCGGGCACCGGCGCAGGACGTCCGAGGACGACGTCGAAGAGGGGGATCTCGTGAGCGTGCGGCTGGGCCTGACACCGGACAGTCGCTGGCCCATCGGGCCCGACGCCCTGATGGCGGCGACGGCTGATGCCGGCTTCGAGGAGCTGGGCCTGTACCCCAACTGGGTCGACGACACCACGGCCGACGCCCTGCGAGATCACGGCCTGCGCTGTGACGAGATGGTGGCCCTCCTCGTCACCGACAACGCCGCGACGACGCTCGCCCATGCCGAGCGCCTCGCCACCGCTGCCGCCCGGGTGGAGGCTCGGTGGGTCCTCACCGCGTTCACCGTCGGGCTCACCACCGAAACCGCGGCACTGGTCGAGCGGAGCGCCGCCATCCTCGCCGACGCAGGCACGGCCATGGCGGTGGAGTTCTCGCCGCTCGGGCCGGTCGACTCGATCACCGCCGGCCTCGAGGTGGTGGCGGCGGCCGGTCACGGTGCCGGTCTCCTCGTCGACACCTGGCACGTCGGCATGGGGCCGAGCACGTGGGACGACCTGGCCCGGCTCCCGCTCGAGCAGATCGCCTACGTGCAGTTCGACGACGCCTCGGAACCCGTGTCCGACGACCTCATGCACGAGACGATGCACCGCCGGGCCCTGCCCGGTGAAGGGATCCTCGATCTCGAGCGGTTCGCCACCACGCTGCTCGACCGTGGGTGGGAGGGGCTCGTGAGCCTCGAGGTGCTCACCAGCGGGGTCGATCTCCCCGTGCCCGAGCAGGTGCGCCGCATCCACGACTCGGCCCTCCCGTACTGGCGCTGAGACCTGCTCGTCAGCACCCGCCACATCGCTGGCGGGCGAGGGCCCGAGCGCGCCTGGGGACCGACCTGACGTGACTGTTCGAAAACCTGCCACGAAACGGGTACCCTGGCGGCACGAGCCGGGCCGGGGGGCCCGCAGAGGAGGCTCCGATGACCAGTCGCAACGTGTCCGTGTTCGACGCGGACAACCACCTGTACGAGACGAAGGACGCGCTCACGAAGTTCATGCCCGACCGCTACAAGAACGCGGTGCGGTACGTGGACATCGAGGGCCGCACGAAGATCATGGTGCGGGGCCAGCTCAGCGAGTACATCCCGAACCCCACCTTCGACGTCGTGGCCCGCCCCGGCGCGCAGGAGGAGTACTACAAGACCGGGAAGATCGAAGGGAAGAGCCGCCGCCAGATGTTCGGTCCGCCGGTGCCGGCCATCCCCGCGTGGCGCGAGCCCGCCCCCCGGTTGGAGCTCATGGACGAGCAGGGCGTCGACCGCACCCTCATGTTCCCGACGCTCGCCAGCCTGGTCGAGGAGCGGATGCGCGACGACCCCGATCTCATGCACGCCACCATCCACGCCCTCAACGAGTGGCTCTACGAGACGTGGCAGTTCAACTACGAGGGCCTCGACCGCATCTTCACCACCCCGGTCATCACCCTGCCCATCGTCGACAAGGCCATCGAGGAGCTCGAGTGGGTCCTCGAGCGCGGCGCCCGCGTGGTGCTGATCCGTCCCGCCCCGGTGCCGGGCTTCCGCGGCCCCCGCTCGTTCGGCCTCCCCGAGTTCGACCCGTTCTGGGAGCGGGTGCAGGAGGCCGACATCCTCGTGGCCATGCACTCCTCCGACAGTGGGTACAACCGCTACGCGAGCGAGTGGACCGGCCAGACCGAGATGCTGCCGTTCAAGCCCGACACCTTCCGGATGCTGAGCTCGTGGCGCCCGATCGAGGACGCGGTCTCGGCCATGGTGTGCCACGGCGCGCTGTCGCGGTTCCCCCGCCTGAAGGTGGCGGTGATCGAGAACGGCATGAGCTGGGTCGCTCCCCTGCTCGACACGATGGCGACCATCTACAAGAAGATGGGCGACGAGTTCGCCGAGAACCCCGTCGACGTCGTGCGCCGCAACGTCTACATCAGCCCGTTCTGGGAGGAGGACATGGGTCGCCTCGTCGACCTCCTGGGTGAGGACCACGTGCTCTTCGGCTCCGACTACCCCCACCCCGAAGGCCTGGCCAACCCGGTCAACTACCTCGAACAGCTCACGGACATGCCCGAGGCACGGGTGCGCAAGATCATGGGCGAGAACCTCGGCAAGCTCATGAAGGTGCCCGTCGCCGTCTGATCGCCGATCGGTACAGTCACCGCCATGGCCATCGAGGTGGGGCGACCGGCCCCCGACTTCACCCTGCCCGACCAGAACGGCAACTCGGTGGCGCTGTCGTCGCTGCGGGGGCAGTGGGTGGTCGTGTACTTCTATCCGAAGGACGACACGCCGGGCTGCACGGCCGAGTCGTGCTCGTTCCGTGACAGCTTCGAGTCGTTCAGCGACGTCGGAGCGACGGTCGTGGGCATCAGTTCCGACTCGGTCGACTCGCACGCCGCCTTCGCCACCAAGCACCAGCTGCCGTTCACGCTGCTCGCCGACGAGCAGGGCCAGGTGCGCAAGGCGTGGGGCGTGAAGAAGACCCTCGGGCTGCTGCCCGGACGGGTCACCTACGTCATCGATCCCGAAGGCGTGGTGCGCCACACGTTCTCGTCGCAGTTCAAGCCGACATCGCACATCGACGAGGCGCTCGGCGTGATCCGCGCCGGCACCCCCGGCTGAGGCGGCGCCCCCGGCTGGCGCCAAAGCTCGTTCTGGTATGCGTAACGTGCGGACGG
>DATDIY010000128.1:0-3042 GCA_036520815.1 Acidimicrobiales bacterium | reverse complement strand
ACCCCCGTCTGTACACGATGCTCGTCGGCGCCCTCCGCACGCTCGACGGGTCGAGCTCGCCGGTGGTGGTGCCCGCCTTCTTCTGGAAGGTGCTGGCGCTGGAGGGCTACCGGCCCGAGGTCGATACCTGCGTCGTGTGCGGCGACGACGAGGCACCGCTGGTGGCGTTCGACCTGGAGTCCGGAGGCCTGCTGTGCCGCACGTGTCGACGGGGGACAGCAGTCTCGCCGGAGGCGGTCGAGCTGCTCCAGGGGATCCTGGGGGGGCGCCTCAACGAGGCCCTCTCCGTGCCTCCGTCGCCGGCCACCCACGAGATCGACCATCTCGCCACCCGAGCGGTCGAGCACCACATCGAGCGCCGTCTCCGATCTGTCACGGTCCTCGACCACTGACCGGGAGGTCGCTGAATGTCGACTCGACGCCGCCTGGCTCTGGGCGCGATCGCGTTGGTCGGCATCGAGGCGCTGCTCGTCCACCAGGGCCGCACCTACGGCTCGACGCCGACCGAACGACGGGACCCGTTCCCCGGGGACGATCTGGTGACCGCGCCCGATGTGGTCACCACCCACGCCATCACGATCGACGCACCGCCGGCGAGCGTGTGGCCGTGGCTCATCCAGATGGGCTGGGGGAGAGCCGGTTGGTACACGGCGCGATGGGTCGACCTCCTCCTGTTCCCGGCGAACGGACCCAGCGCCGACCGGATCCTGACCGAGTGGCAAGGCCTCGCGGAGGGTGACCACGTGCCCGACGGTCCGCCGGAGACCGACTGTGGCTTCGTCGTGGCGCAGCTGCAGAAGGGCCGGGCACTGGTCCTGCGCTCCGACAGCCACCTTCCGAAGCACTGGCGCGAACAGGAGTGGGCCCGTCTCGACTGGTCGTGGGCATTCGTCCTCCGACCCCTCGACGGCGCCACCCGCACCCGGTTCCTGTTCCGCTCCCGTTGGACCACCCGGCCGTGGTGGCTCACCCTCGGGGCCCACCTCCTGGTGGTCCCGGCCGACCTGGTGATGTCGCGCAGCATGTTGCGGGGGGTGCGGGCCCGGGCGGAGGCCCTCCACAAGCGCCAGGCGGGTCGGGTCAGCGACTGATCCGACCCGCTGGCCGTCAGCGATCGAGGGGCCGCCAACGGCCGGTTCCGGGGTCGTACTGCTGCCACTCCCCGGTGGCCTGCTCGTACTGGAGCCACTGCTGACGGGCGGGATCCCACTGCAGGTAGGCCCGTCGTTCGGGATCCCACACGGGCCCGTCGTCTGTCGCCGGCGGTGTCGGGCCGGCGGCGGGTGCCCCGGGCGGTGCGAACGGGCTGGTGGTGACCGGCGGTGTGGCGGCTGCGGGGATCGGAGGCGAGGCCGGGATCGTGGACGGGGGAGGGGCCGGTGCCTCGGGCTCGGGTCGGTTCAGCACGATCGGGTGGCCGAACCACTCCTGGCCGACCACGTGGCTGCGCGCCGCAATGTCCCCCACGCGTCGGTGGCCCGGCGTGGCGGCGATGGTGGCGATCCCCACGAGGGGAAGGCAGCACGGGAAGTAGTCGACGACGCCGGCGACGCTGCGCACGAGCGCCTGTCCGACACCGAGCGGCCGGCCGTCCTCGCCGACCGTGACCAGGCCGGTGAGCATCGTGCCGATGGTGCGGCCGGTCAGGCCACGCTCGAGGACGAACACCCCGACCAGGTACGCGACCCAGACGAGGACCAGGATCACGACCGGCCAGCCGCTCACGAACCGGTCGCCGGCGGTCGTGCAGAGCTTCCGGCCGGTGCACGGCTCGAGGCCCAGGTCCTGCGCCTCGGTCGGCAGCTGGCGGGAGGCGAGGACCCAGAAGGTGGCGCTGAACACCCAGAGGATCCCGAGGTCGATGGCCGCAGCGAGCAGGCGTCGCCCCACCACCGCGGTCGGATCGGTGGCGACGTCGGGGCTGGTGGCGGTCACCGGGCCATTCTGTCCGAGCCATCCCGGGGCGTTGCGCTTCGGGTGCACGCATCTGGCGAACCCCGCCGGGCGGGCACGGGGTGGCAACTACGCTTGCCCGCCATGTCCGACGCCGCCGACACCGATGTCCCGACGCCCATCGAGGTGCCCAACGACCCCTCGTTGATGGAGAAGATCGTCAACCTCTCCAAGCGCCGGGGCTTCGTGTTCCCGTCGGCCGAGATCTACGGCGGGTTCCGCTCGACCTACGACTACGGCCCCATCGGCGTGCAGCTGCTGCGCAACGTGAAGGACGCGTGGTGGCGCTCGATGGTGCAGATGCGCGACGACGTGGTCGGCCTCGACGCCGCCATCCTGTCGCCGCCCGCCATCTGGGAGGCGTCGGGCCACCTCAAGAACTTCACCGACCCGCTCGTCGACTGCCGAAACTGCCGCGAGCGCTTCCGGGAGGACCAGCTCGACGACCTCACGACCTGTCCGAACTGCGGCGGGAAGGACACCTTCACCGAGGCCCGCCAGTTCAACCTCATGTTCAAGACCCATGCCGGCCCGGTGGAGAGCGACGCCGCGGTGGCGTATCTGCGACCGGAGACGGCGCAGGGCATGTTCGTGAACTTCGGCAACGTCCTGCAGTCGAGTCGGAAGAAGCCGCCGTTCGGCATCGCCCAGATCGGCAAGTCGTTCCGCAACGAGATCACGCCCGGCAACTTCGTGTTCCGCACCCGCGAGTTCGAGCAGATGGAGATGGAGTTCTTCGTGCCGCCGGCCGACGGCCCGACGTGGTACCGCTACTGGTGCGAGGAGCGGCTCCGTTGGTACCAGGACCTCGGCATCCCCGCCGCGAAGCTGCGACTCCGCCCCCATGACCCCGACGAGCTGTCCCACTACTCGACGGGCACGTCGGACGTGGAGTTCCTCTTCCCGTGGGGATGGGGCGAGCTCGAAGGTGTCGCCAACCGCACCGACTACGACCTCACCCAGCACGCCCGCCACTCCGGCGTCGACCTCTCCTACTTCGATCAGGAGAGCGCCACCCGCTACGTCCCCCACGTGATCGAGCCCGCCGCCGGGGCGACCCGCTCGATGATGGCGTTCCTGCTCGCCGGC
>DATDIY010000127.1:0-10747 GCA_036520815.1 Acidimicrobiales bacterium | reverse complement strand
TCGACGTGCAGGCCTACCCGTGGTCGGCCGACTGGTACCGGACCCAGGCCACCGCCGCGCTCGGCGGGCCCGACGAGCTCGAGGACAGCTTCCGCCTCTGGTACATGGACAACGCCGACCACGACCGGCCCGCCAGCGTCGAGGCCGGCGCCCACATCGTCAGCTACGCGCCCGAGGTGCAGCAGGCCCTGCTCGACCTCGACGCCTGGGTGCTGAACGGCACGCCGCCGCCGGCCAGCTCGACCTACTCGGTCTCCGACGACACCCAGGTGTCGCTGGCCACCACCGCTTCGGAGCGGGGCGGCGTCCAGCCGGTGGTCTCCCTCGTTGCGTCCGCGGGAGACGAGTGCGGGGATGGCACCGCGCGCGTCGAGGTGGGTGCGGGGGACGAGGTGGCCTTCGATCTGACGGCGGAGATGCCCTCCGGCACCGGTGACATCGTGCGGGTCGAGTGGGACTTCGACGGTACGGGCGCCTTCCCCGATGGCGGTGATCTCGACGAGGCCTCGACGCAGGTCGACCAGTGCGAGACCCACACCTACGACGAGCCCGGCACCTACTTCGCCGTCGCCCGGGTCACGGCGCAGCGCGACGGCGACGGCTCCGCCTCCTTCGGGCTCATCCAGAACCTGGCGAGGGTGCGCGTCGTCGTCGGGTGAGGTAGCCCGGTGGGTGGATAAGGAGGGTCGCGATGCCGGAGCGCACGCTGGGTCGGGAGCAGGTCCTGCGGTACCGGTTCCGGCGTCATCAGCTCGACCGGGAGCCCGGCTCGGCGAGCGGGGCGACCGACGTCGACCTGCTCGACCTCGGTGTGCAGGACACCGGACCCGACGGTTCGGCGTGGGCGCTCGTCGTGCGCGGGGCCCCGATCGGGTCGCTGTCGGAAGCGGGTGACGAGATCGCACTGGCGTGGACCTTGCGCGGTGCGCCCCACGCGTACCGCCGGGCCGACCTGGAGGCGGTGGCGGTGGCGACAGCGCCGTGGTCGGGGGCCGACGCGGCCAAGCGGATCTTCGACGCCGCCAAGCCGTTGAAGGTCGCCGGACGCGATGTGCTCGAGGCGCTGCGGGAGGTGGCCGACGCGGAGCGGGAGCTGGCGACGAAGCCGATCGTGAAGGGTGACCTGTCGGGGGCGCTGAGCGCCGAGCTGGGCGACGAGTTCCTGCGCTTCTGCCGGCCCTGCGACACCATCCACATCCACGAGCAGTCCTTCCGACTGTCCGCCCTGCAGGCGGGGCTCGAGCTGGAGCCGGGCACCTCGCCGCCGGTGCTCCGACGGGCGCCGAAGCTGCGACCGAACCGCTACCAGCACCTCGCTGACGAGGCCGACCCGCGGTTCGAGGTCGTGCGCGGCACGCTGCGGTTCTTCGGACCGGCCACGGCGAAGGAGGTGACCACCTTCCTCGACGCCGCCCACACCGACGTGAAGGCCCATTGGCCCGACGACGTCGTCGAGGTCTCGGTGGAGGGGGTGTCGGGCCCCCGCTTCGTGCTGGCCGACGAGCTCGGCGCCGTCGATGCCGCAGCCGACGCGCCGGCCGCCCGCGACGTCGTGGTCCGACTGGTCGGGCCCTACGACGGGTTCCTCCAGGGGCGCGACCGCGAGGTGCTGGTTCCGGACACGTCGCGCCACAAGGCGCTGTGGCCCGTCATCGGCCGACCGGGGGCGGTCGTCGCCGACGGCGAGGTCGTGGCCCTCTGGCGGCCGAAGACGACGGCCAAGGGGCTCACCGTTCGGCTCGTGCCGTGGGCCCGGCTGACCAAGCTCCGTCGGGCGGCGATCGAGGTCGAGGCCGAGCGTCTGGCCGCCTTCCGTGGCCTCGACCTGGTCGCCGTCGCCGACGAGCCCTGATCGCTCCTCCGGCGTCGGTGGTGCGCCGGCCCGTGGTCAGGGCAGCTGGTGGACCACCAGGGGCAGCACGGAGGAGGCCCCCGCCTCGCGGAGCAGGGCGGCGGCGACGGTCATGGTCCAGCCCGAGCGGTAGGTGTCGTCGACGAGCAGCAGCGGCCCGTCGGGCAGTCCGGCGCCGAACCCGGCCGCCTCGCAGGCCGCGCCGATGTCGGACCGGACCGACAGGCTCCCGAGCAGGTGCTCGACCCGGGGCTTGGCGGCGGTGTCGGCCGGTGGCGGGGGGCCCTCGACCGAGAGCAGGTCGAGCACCGGCAGCTTGCCGATCGTGCCGATCCGCTCGGCCAGGTCGTGGATGCGGACCGGGTAGCGCCGTGACGGCACGGGCACGACCGCCACCGGCCGGGCCGCCCACTGTCCCTTCCAGCGCCCGAGCACCTTGACCATCCCGTCGACGAGCTCGTCGGGCAGGGGCCCGTCACGACCCGTCAGCGCGGTCACCGCCTCGCCCCATCCGGGCGTGTCGGCGAAGACCAGCGCCCGTCCGGTGTCGCACCCGACGATGGCGCCCTTGCGGCCGCCCGGGCCCACGACCCCACCCGGCCACCGCTTGCGCGGCTCGATCACCACGTCGGTGCCGCGCAGGAACTGACGGGCCGCCTCGATGTCGTCGGGATCGAGCTCCGCCCCCGGCTCGGGCAGCTCGCCCGTGCACACCGAGCAGCGTCCGCACGGCTCGGGGGCGGGATCGTCGAGGGCCTGCTGGAGGAACATCATCAGACAGCCCCGGCCCCGGGCGTAGGCCCGCATGATGTCGGCCTCGGCCGCCCGCACGGAGCGGACCTCGTCCCACTTGGCCTGGTCGTGGGTGTAGCCGGAGCCGGTGGAGACCCAGCCGCCGTCGACGCGGTCGACGACGCCCTCGACGGCGATCACCCGCAGCAGCTGCTCGATGCGCCCCCGCCGCAGACCGGTGGCCGACTCGAGCGCCGGCACGCTCATCGGAGCGCCTTCGCCCTCCAGTCGCTCCAGCACGGCGGCGACCTCGTCACGCTTGGGGATCGACGCGGTGGCGAAGTACTCCCACAGCCGCTCGTCGGTCTCGGCCGGCAGGAGCACCACCACGGCGTCGTCGAGGGCCCGGCCGGCACGGCCGATCTGCTGGTAGTAGGCCACCGGCGAGTCGGGTGAGCCGAGGTGGAGGCAGAAGGCGAGGTCGGGCTTGTCGTAGCCCATGCCCAGCGCCGAGGTGGCCACCACCGCCTTGACCTCGTTGGCCCGCAGGGCGTCCTCCGTGCGGGCCCGTTCGGCGGGGTCGAGCTGGCCGCTGTAGGCGAGCACGTCGTGGCCGCGGTGGCGGAGGTAGGCCGTGAGCCGTTCGGTCTCGGCGACGGTGGCGACGTAGACGATGCCCGAACCGGCCAGCGTCTTCAGCGCCCCGTCGACCCAGGCGTAGCGGTGCAGTGGGCCCATGCCGTCGATGACGGCCAGGCGCAGCGACGCCCGGGCCAGCGTGCCCCGCAGCACCACGGTGTCGGTGCCGAGCTGGGCGGCGACGTCGGTGGTGACCCGCTCGTTGGCGGTGGCGGTGGTGGCCAGCACCGGCACGCCCTCCGATGCGGTGGCGGCGAGCACGCGCGAGATGCGTTGGTAGTCGGGTCGGAAGTCGAAGCCCCAGTCGGAGATGCAGTGGGCCTCGTCGATCACGATCAGCCCCGCCCGGGCCAGCATGGCCTTCGACTGGCGGGCGAACTTCGGGTTGGCCAGTCGCTCCGGCGAGATCAACAGCACGTCGAGCTCGTCGTTGGCGAGCGACTCGAGCACGGCGTCCCAATCGTCGACGTTGGCCGAGTTCACGGTGGCGGCGCGCAGCCCGGCCCGGCCGGCGGCGTCGATCTGGTCGCGCATCAGGGCCAGCAGCGGGGAGATCACGAAGGTCGGGCCGGCCCCGTCGGCGCGCAGCGCGGCCGTCGCCGCCCAGTACACGGCCGACTTCCCCCAGCCGGTGGCCTGCACGACCAACACCCGCGACCGGTCGGCGACCAGCGCCCGCACCGCCGCCCGCTGGTCGTCGCGCGGCACCGCGTCGGGCCCGGCCATCGCCGCGATGACGGCGTCGAGGTGCTCGTCGGCCAGAGCGGTCAGGCCGTCGTGGTCGGTGGTCGTGGTGGGCATCGGTCGCTCCCAGAGAGCGGGCAGAAGGGGTGGCCGGTCGACCACGAGCTCGCCCGACACCCTACGGACGCCCTGCGACACCCACCGGCGGGGGGGCGGGCGGCCGCGCCCGCGTTGACCCACCCCCGAATTCACGCCATGCTTCTGGCACGAATATGTGCGCCGGGCCGCGACGCGCGACGGTGGCGGGACATCGACCGACGAGGGGAGCCTCATGACGCTCACGAGCCAGGCCGGCGACGGCGGGGAGGCCGGCGCCGCCGACCTCACCTATGACCCCTACGACGTCGCGATCAACGCCGACCCGTACCCGACCTACCGGCGCCTGCGCGACGAGGCGCCGCTCTACTACAACGCCGAGTACGACTTCTACGCCCTCAGCCGCTACGACGACGTCGAGGCGTCGCTGAAGGACTGGCGGCGGTTCAGCTCGGCCAAGGGCGGGATCCTCGAGATCATCAAGGCCGACATCGAGATGCCTCCGGGCGTGTTCATCTTCGAGGACCCGCCCATCCACACCATGCACCGCGGCCTGGTCTCGAGGGTGTTCACCCCGAAGAAGATGGCGGCGCTGGAGGACAAGGTCCGCCAGTTCTGCGCCGCCTGCCTCGACCCGCTGGTCGGCGAGGAGCGCATCGACTTCGTGCGCGACCTGGGCGCCGAGATGCCGATGCGGGTGATCGGCATGCTCGTGGGCATCCCCGACGCCGAGCAGCCCGCGGTGCGGGCCCACACCGATGCCAACCTGCGCACCGAGCCGGGCCAGCCGATGGAGGTCGACGACGACCACTTCCTGTCGGGTGACGACATGTTCGGCGACTACATCGACTGGCGGGCCAAGAACCCCTCCGACGACCTGATGACCGAGCTGATCAACGCCGAGTTCGAGGACGAGTCGGGCACCACCCGCACCCTCACTCGCGACGAGCTGATGATCTTCATCCAGGTCATCGCCGGGGCCGGCAACGAGACCACCACCAAGCTCATCGGCTGGACGGGCAAGGTCCTCTCCGAGAATCCCGACCAGCGCCGCGAGCTGGCCGCCGACCGGTCGCTCATCCCCAACGCCATCGAGGAGCTGCTGCGCTACGAGCCGCCCGGTCCCCACATCGGGCGCTTCACCACCGAGGACGTCGAGGTCGCCGGCGGCACCATCCCGGCCGGCAACGCGGTGCTGCTCGTCGCCGCCTCGGCCAACCGCGACGAGCGCCGGTGGGAGAACGCGGAGAGCTTCGACATCCACCGTCAGATCGGCCAGCACCTGACGTTCGGGTACGGGCTGCACTTCTGCCTGGGGGCGGCGCTGGCCCGGCTCGAGGGCCGAATCGCCCTCGACGAGGTGCTGAAGCGCTTCCCGGACTGGACCGTCGACCTCGACAACGCCAAGTTGGCCTCGACCTCGACGGTTCGGGGCTGGGAGACCATGCCGGCAGTGATCGGCTGACGCAGTACTGACGCACGATCTGGCGTCGGTGCGGTCGGCCGTGGTCGACCCGGCCGGCGCCGGAGGGGGAGGGGGAACGTGACCGTCACCGACGAACGCGCTGACAGCAGCGCCGTCTACTACGACCCGTACGACCTGGGGATCAACGCCGATCCCTATCCGACCTTCGCCCGCCTCCGGGACGAGGCGCCGGTCTATTACAACGAGCGCTACGACGTCTGGGTCCTGAGCCGTCACGACGACGTCGAGCGGGCGTGCAAGGACTGGCAGACCTTCTCGTCGTCACGCGGCGACATCCTCGAGATCGTCAAGTCGAACATGGTCATCCCGGCCGGGGTGATCCTGTGGGAGGACCCGCCGCTGCACGCCGTGCACCGCGGTCTGCTCTCCCGGGTGTTCACGCCGAAGAAGATGGCGGCCATCGAGGACCAGGTCCGCGCCTACTGCGCCCGGTGCCTCGACCCGCTCGTCGGCTCGGGGCACTTCGACTTCGTGCAGGACCTCGGTCGGGAGATGCCGATGCGGGTGATCGGGATGCTCCTCGGCATCCCCGATGCCGACCAACCGGCGATCCGCGACTCGGCCGACGACTACCTGCGCACCGAGCCGGGCCAGCCCATGCGCCAGCGACCCAAGGACTTCCTCAGCGGTGCCATGTTCGAGGACTACTACGACTGGCGGGAGCAGAACCCGTCCGATGACGTGATGACGGCGCTCATCACGACCGAGTTCGTCGACGACACCGGCGAGACGCGCACCCTCACCCGCCAGGAGGTCCTCACCTACTGCCAGGTGGTGGCCGGCGCCGGCAACGAGACCACCAACCGGTGGATCGGGTGGCTCGGCAAGGTGCTGGGCGACCATCCCGACCAGCGGCGCGAGCTGGTGGCCGACCGCTCCCTCATCCCCCGCGCGGTCGAGGAGGTGCTGCGCTACGAGCCGACGGGCCCGCACATCGCCCGCTGGGTGGCCCGCGACGTCGAGGTGCAGGGCACCACCATCCCGGCTGGCAGCGCCGCCCTCCTGCTGGTCGGTTCGGCCGCTCGCGACGAGCGCCGCTACCCGCACGCCGACCGCTTCGACATCCACCGCGAGCCCCACTCGCACCTGGTGTTCGGCTACGGCATCCACTTCTGCCTGGGCGCGGCGTTGGCCCGACTCGAGGCCCGGGTCGCCCTCGACGAGATCCTGCAGCGCTTCCCCGAGTGGGAGGTCGACGAGGACAACATCGAGCTGGCGCCGACCTCGACGGTGCGGGGCTGGGAACGGCTCCCCACGTTCATCCCCTGAACCTGAACCTGAGCCGGCTCACCATCAGTCGTCGGACCAGGGCCGCTCACCGCGGCGGATCGACTCGACGACCAGGCCCACCACGCCGGCCACCGCCCGGCTGGCGTCGTGGGGATCGAGGTGCCAGACGGTGGTGAGCCGGTCGTAGGAGTTGACCGTCCACAGCACGTCGAGCACGGCGGCGGCCATCGCCCGATCGGTGTCGGTCCAGCCGACGGTCTCCGCTTCGATGGCGCCGCGCAGGGCGTCGCGGCGGCGCTGGTCGATCTGCGACAGCGTCGTGTTCCCCGTCGGACGGGGCGTGAAGGCGAACGACCCGAGGTACTCGAAGACCCGGGCGGTGATCTCGGGCAGGCCGTCGAGGTCGAGCTCGCCGATGGGTTCACCGGCCTCCTCCTCGAGGCGGCGGATGACGGCGTCGTGCAGCTCCCGCTCGGAGGCGAAGTGGCGGTAGACCGTGCGCTCGTTGACGCCGGCCTCGGCGGCCACCGCCCGCACGGTGACGTGGCGCCAGTCCCAGCGGGGGTCGGCGTGCACGAGCTCGGCACCGGCGACCAGGATCCGCTCGCGCGTCTGGGCGGCCTGGGCCCGTCGCACCGGGCTGTCGTAGCGGCGGCGTACCGGGGCGTCCTCGCCGCCGTCCTGGCCGTCGCTGGCCGCGGAGCTGCGGGGTCGCGTCGCCATGCGCGGCGATCCTACGACCGGGGTGGTCGTCGGCCCCGGTCCATCGGGCGGGCGGCACGGACCAGACTGTCCGGCGACTCGTGCCGGGCCAGCCCAGGGAGGGATCGTGCAACCGTCGGTCGTGCAGAAGTCGATCGAGCGGATCCTCGAGGATCTCCTCGCCGACCGGTCCGGTGCGGTGGCGGACTACATCCCCGAGCTGGCCAAGGGCGACCCCGACCGGTTCGGGATCGCCGTGGCCACCGTCGATGGGCACGTCTACGCCACCGGCGACGCCGAAGACCTCTTCACCATCCAGTCGATCTCCAAGCCGTTCGTCTACGGGATGGCCCTCACCGACCGCGGGCCCGACGACGTGCTGCGCCACGTCGGGGTCGAGCCGTCGGGTGACGCCTTCAACTCCATCGTGATGGACGAGGTGAACAACCGGCCGCTGAACCCGATGGTGAACGCGGGGGCCATCGCCTGCGCGTCGCTCGTGCAGGGCGAGACGCTCGGGGCACGGCGTCGGCGGCTGCTCAGCACGTTCGGCCGCTACGCCGGGCGGGAGCTGCGCATCGACGAGGAGGTGTGCGAGTCCGAACGGCGCACCGGCCACCGCAACCGCGCCATCGCCTACCTGGAGCTCAACTCGGGGATGATCACCGAGCCGGTCGAGGAGCACCTCGACGTCTACTTCTCCCAGTGCTCGGTCCTGGTCAGCGCCCGCGACCTGGCGGTGATGGCGGCGACGCTGGCCAACGGTGGCCACAACCCGGTGACCGGGCTGTCGGCCCTGTCGCCCGACAACGTCACCCGGGTCCTCACCGTCATGGCGACCTGCGGGATGTACGACTGGTCGGGCGAGTGGCTGTACCGGATCGGGCTGCCGGCCAAGTCGGGCGTCGGCGGCGGCATCATCGCCGAGCTGCCGGGCCAGCTCGGCATCGGGGTGTTCTCGCCCCGCCTCGACCCGCACGGCAACAGCGTGCGCGGCGTGCGGGCGTGCGAGGAGCTGGCCGAGCTGTTCAGCCTCCACCTGCTCGACGCCGCCGCCACCGCCGGGCCGGTGGTCCGCCACCGCTACGACGGCCGCCAGATCCACTCCAAGCGGCTGCGGCGCAACGAGGACCGGGATCTGCTCGACGCCCTCTGCCAGGCGATCGTGGTGTTGCAGCTGCAGGGCGACCTCTACTTCGGTGCCGCCGAGAAGTTGGCCCGCACCGTCGAGCAGTCCGTCGGCGTCACCCACGTCGTGCTCGACGCCCGTCGGGTCGGGCGGGCCACCGGCAGCGCCCTCACCCTCCTGTCGGAGCTGCGGCGGGAGATGGCCGAGGTCGGGTGCCGGGTGCTGCTCGCCAGCTGCCCGGAGTCGCTGCGGGAGGGGCTGCTGGCCCCGGGGATCGACTGGCCGGTCGACGATCTGTGGCCCGACACCGATCTCGCCCTCGAGCGGTGCGAGGACGAGATCCTCCTCGCCTACTACGGCCACCCCGACATCCCGGAGGCCGCCGTCGAGCTGGGCCAGGTCGACGTGCTCCGACGCCTGGGGCCCGACGCCCTGGCCGTGCTCGAGCCGCTGCTCGTCACCGAGCGCTACGACACCGGCGACGTCGTGCTCCACGAGGGCGACCCGGCCGATCGGCTCTGCTTCCTGCTGTCGGGGAGCGCCACGTCGCACCTGGCGACGGGGCCCGACGCCGACGACCGCAAGCGGCTCCGAACCTTCGGTCCAGGCACCGTGTTCGGTGAAGGGGCGATGCTCGACGGGGGTCGGCGCGCCAGCTCGGTCACCTCCGACGGGCCGCTCCTCATCCGGACCCTGTCGGTCGACGCCCTGCACCACCTCGCCGCCGAGCACCCGCAGGTCCACGCCGCTCTGCTCGCCGGGCTCGGGCCCTACCTGTCGGAGCTGCTGAGCCGGGCGCTGGCCGAGCTCCGGGCCCTCGACAACTGACATGGGTCCGACGGCCCGTCTCTGAGCCGACTATGGACTCACGCCCAGGTCCAGTGGATGATCGGACCACGGGAGCTGTGCGGCCGGCGCGAGGGGGCGACGGATGGAGCCGGTCACGGTGCGGTCGGTGGGAGCGTGCAAGGTCATCGCTCTGATCGCGTTCCTCGGGCTGCTCGGGACGAACTTCCTGGCCACCGGCGGAGCAGAGGCGCCCTGGACGCCGTCGGAGCAGGCGGTCGTCGTCGGGCTCTCCGTAGCCTGGTTCGGCGTTGCGGTGTGGCGGATGCTCCGCGTGCGAGTCGTGCTCTCGACGGATGACATCGTGGTCGAGAACATCTGGAGGCGACATCGGCTGCGCTGGTCGGAGGTCGCCTGGGTCGAGGCGCGCACCAACTCCGACTGGGAGGGCACCACGTGGAGCACGGTGCTGCACCTCGGCACCGGGGCGGAGGTGGTGATGACCGGCTTCCCGGAACCCCACCAGTGGGGGAGGGAGCGGGCGGTCGAGGCTCTCAACCGCTTCGGCCAGCTGTCCGGAGTGCACTTCGGTCAAAGGCAGAGCTGGTCGGCCGAGCTCACGCGCGACACCCTCGACCACCTCCTGCGCACCACCGATCCCGTGCCCGGGCCCGTGGCGCGACCGATCTCGGAGCTCCGGCCCCTCGTCGAGCTGGTGCGGGATGCGGCGGTGCCGCCCGTCATCGCTTCGAACCCGCCGGTGCTGCGACCGCGACCGCTTCCGCCGCCTCCTCCTACTCCGTCTCCTCCCGGCGCTCCAGCCCGCCCGGCGAACCCGCCGGATCCGGCCCTGCCGCAGGCCCACCCGACCCGGGGCCTGGGCCGCAGCGTTCAGGGGGTGCTCCTGGGCCTGGTGCTCGTGGGCTTCGCCGGCGTGGGCTTGGCGCTGGTGGCGCGCCAGCAGGTCGTGCTCGATCCGGACCACCCGCTCGACGCCCACGACTCGTGGAGGTCCGCCGACGACAAGGTCGCGGCAGTTCTCCTGGTGGGCGGACTGCTGATCGTGGTTCTGCTGGTGCTCCTGAGCCTGTTGACTCGCCGTGCGCACCGGACGGTTGCGGCACTGGACCCGCAAGGCCTCCGGTGGGGTGCCTCATGGGCGGGCTGGCTCTGGCTCATCCCCGGGCTCACGCTCCACGTGCCCTGGCTCGTCCTCGACGAGCCGCGACAGGTGGCGGCCGCCTGGCGAGGGGGGCGCCTGGAGGGTGACTCGTGGCGAGGCCAGCGGTGCAGCCGTCTCGGCTGGTGGTGGTTCGCGGCGGTGGCGCTCTCGGTCGTGCTGGTCGTCGGGGCCTCCGGCCTCCAGCCCGGGTCGCTGTCGGGTTCCGACCGAGTCACCCTGGCCGCGGCC
>DATDIY010000126.1:0-8864 GCA_036520815.1 Acidimicrobiales bacterium | reverse complement strand
AGCGGACAACGGTGGGGGCTGGGAGCCCTCGCCGTGGTTGCGGCAGTGGGAGCGTCCGCCTCGGCCGGGTTCGCCGACGGGCATCTCCCGGTCGTGCTGCTGCTGGTAGTAGCGCTCCTCGCTGTGGTCGCGGTGGTGATGGCCGACTCCTACGTGGCTTCTGTCGTGATCGCGGTGGTCGTCGTCCAGTGGTTCGTCGAGACCGACGGTGCCGCGTCGGCGTGGTCGCTCGCGGCGGCGACTGGCCTCGTCGTGTTCCACCTGCTCGTCGCGCTGATGGCGGTGACGCCTTCGAACGCGATCGTTGCTGCCCCGGTGCTGGTTCGGTGGGCGCGGCGCGGTGGGGCGGTGCTGGGGGCCACCGTGGCCGTGTGGGGCGCGGCGGCGGCGCTCGACGGCCGGTCGGTGCCCGGCAGCGTGGCCCTGGTCCTGGTCGCGCTGGTGGCGTTGACCGGGGTCGTGGTCGCGGTGTGCGCCCGGAGCACCGCCAGCTCCGGCTCGCGCTGAGGCTTCGGGTCGGCCGCCCGCCACTGGGGGACCGGTGGCCTAGGTGAGGTCGCGGAAGACGATGCCGGTGCGCGGCTTGGGGAAGAAGAACGTGGTCTTCGGCGGCATGCGTTCGCCGCCGTGGGCGATCTCGAGGATCTGGGCGACCGTGGCCGGGCGCAGCAGCACGCCGGCCTGGGCGTCGCCCTTGGCGACCGCAGCGCGGATGTTGTCGACGCCGTGCTGGTAGACGACGGTCGGGTCGGGGAGCGCGGCCAGGGCCACGTCGAGTCGGCTGGAGTCGAGATCGCGGGCGGCGGCCATCGCCTCGGGGCGGGGTCGCAGGAGCCAGGTGCCGTCGGGGGTGACGAGTCCGAGACCCTCGGCCTCCTGCAGCTGGCGCACGGCGCCGGTTGCGGCCAGCTCGATCGGTTCCAGCTCGAAGAACGGCTCCAGCGCACCGACCAGGTCGAACCCGGCGGGCAGACTGTCGATCAGCCGGTGGATGGGTCCGACGGTGAGCTCCTCGTCGACCAGCTCGACGACGAAGCACAGGACCGACTCGGCCCCGCCGGCGATGTCGTCGTCCGCTGCCTCCCGACGCTCGTCGCGGTAGGCGAGGGAGGTCTCGTAGCGGTGGTGGCCGTCGGCGATCACGATCGGTTGGGCGCTGATGGCGCCGGCGATGGCGGCGACCCGGTCGGGGTCGGTGATGCGCCACACGGTGTGGGTCACGTCGTCCCCGTCGAACTGGGCGAGCGGTTCGTCGTCGACCGCGAGCAGAGCGCTCAGACCTTCGGCCGGGGAGAGCCCCCAGACCGGCGACAGGTTGGCCGAGGTGGATCGGAGCAGGTCGAGCCGGTCGCTCTTGGCCTTCGGGGTCGTGAACTCGTGGGGGAGGATGCCGCCCTCGCCCGGCCGGCTCAGCTCGAGCGAGCCGATGACGCCGGTGGTGCGCCGCACCGTGCCGTCGTCGTCGGTCACCTCCATCCGGTACACGGTGAAGGTCGGCTCGTCGTCGTCGACGAGCACCCCGGCGGCGCGCCACTCCTGGAACAGCTCGGCGGCGGTGACGTAGGGATCGGCGTCGGGGTGGGCCGGGTCGGGGATCGGGAGGTCGATCCGGACCACGTTCTCGGGTGCCTGCTCCACCAGCGCCTGGCGGTCCTCGGGGCTGATCACGTCGTAGGGAGGAGCCGTGACGGCCGCCGGGTCGAGGCGGGCGACGTCGTACCGGATCCCTCGGAAGGGCTCGAAGCGAGGCATCGCCACAGTCCTACCAGATCTCCCGGGAAACGCTGTCTGGCCGGCAGGTGGTTCCGGTGGGTGTTGGGTGAGGGTGCGAGACTGCCGGGATGCCCTGGGTGCTCGATCTCGATGGCGTCGTGTGGCTGGGGAACACCGTCATCCCCGGCGCCGCCGAGGCGGTCGCCGACCTGCGGGCGGCCGGGGAGCGGGTCGCGTTCGTGACCAACAACTCCTACGGCCGGCGCGCTGACGTGGGGGCCAAGCTGGCCGGCATGGGGATCGAGCCGGGCGACGACATCGTCACGTCCGCCGTGGTGGCTGCCGGTCTGGTCGATCCCGGCGAGCGGGCCCTGGTGTGCGGCGGGCCCGGGATCACCGAGGAGCTCCAGGCCCGGGGCGTGGAGGTGGTCGACGCCAGCGATCCCGGTGCCTCCGACGGGCGCTTCGACGTCGTCGTCGTGGGTTACCACCCGACCTTCGACTACCACCGGATGGATGCCGCCTCGCTGGCGGTCAGGGCCGGTGCCCGCCTGCTCGCCACCAACGACGACGCCACCTATCCGAACGACACCGGGATCCACCCGGGCGGCGGCGCGATCCTGGCCTCCATCGTCACCGCCACCGGTGTGCAGCCCGAGGTGGCCGGCAAGCCCCACGAGCCGGCGGCCTCGCTCGTCCGTGAGCGCCTCGGTGACGTCGGCAC
Source organism: Acidimicrobiales bacterium (assembly GCA_036520815.1). Lineage (GTDB taxonomy): Bacteria > Actinomycetota > Acidimicrobiia > Acidimicrobiales > Acidimicrobilacustridaceae > CAMFLJ01. The sequence continues at coordinate 6,427 of DATDIY010000126.1, read as the reverse complement.
CATGGTCGGCGATCGGCCCGACACCGACGGGCGCTTCGCCGTGGCCCTCGGCTACCGCTTCGGGCTGGTGCTCAGCGGCGTCACCCGCGCCGATGACCTGCCGACCGACCCGCCCGCCGACCTGGTGGCGACCGACCTGGCCACCCTCGTCGCGCGGGAGCTCGAGGCGTCTCGCTCCCAGTGAGGTCAGCACGGTGAGCACCCGCCGTCGCCTGGACGCCGAGCTCGTGCGACGGGGTCTCGCCCCCAGCCGCGAGCGGGCCCAGGCCGACATCGCGGCCGGACGGGTGACGGTGGGCGGCGCGCCGGCGACGAAGGCAGCTCGGCTGGTCGACGCCGGCGAAGCGGTGATCGTGCACGGCCCGCCACCTCGGTTCGTCAGCCGGGCGGGGGAGAAGCTGCAGGGTGCGGTGGAGCGCTTCGGGCTGGCCGAGCACCTCGCCGGGGCCCGGGTGCTCGACTGCGGAGCCTCCACCGGTGGCTTCACCGACTGCGTCCTCCAGCACGGCGCCGCCGAGGTCGTCGCCGTCGACGTGGGCCACAACCAGCTCCACGAGCGGCTCCGGGCCGATCCGCGCGTGCGCAACGTGGAACGTACGAACCTCCGCACGCTCGACCCGGCCGCCGTCGGCGAGCCGGTCGACGTGGTGGTCGGCGACCTGTCGTTCATCTCCCTGCGACTCGTGCTCGACCCGGTCTTCGCCGTGGCCCGACGGGGAGCCCCCTACGCCCTGTTGGTCAAGCCGCAGTTCGAGGCGGGCCGGGCCGAAGCCGCCCGCGGCCGGGGCGTGATCGCCGATCCGGCGATCTGGCGACGGGTCCTCGACGAGGTCGCCACCGCACTCGGCGAGCGGGGAGCGAGCATCATGGGGGCCATGATGTCGCCTCTGACCGGTTCGGACGGGAACGTCGAGTTCGTCGTCGTCGGCCGCAGCCCCGGTGACGCTGCGCCGCTGTCGGGTCGAGCGGCGCTGGCGGGCGTCGAGCTGGCCGAGGACCTGGATGCGGCAGTGGCCGCCGCCGGACCGCCGTCCGAGGCGCCCTGATGGCGTCCGTCGCGCTCGTCGTGCACCCCGAGCGGCCCGAGGCCGCCAAGGTCGCGCTCCACCTGGTGGAGTGGCTGCAGGATCTCGGCCACACCACCTGGCTGCCCCTCGACGACGCCGTCCGCATGGGCCGCACCGAGCTCGGTCGCTCCGACGAGGAGCTCTGCCGGGAGCTCGACCTGACCGTCAGCCTCGGTGGCGACGGCACCATGTTGCGCACCGACGCCCTGGTGGCCGAGACCGACGATCCTGTCATCGGCGTGAACTTCGGCCAGCTCGGCTACCTCACCGACGTCGAGCCCGAGGGTGCCCGGCAGGCCATCGAGCGGTTCCTCGCCGGCCAGCACCGCATCGAGGAGCGCATGCTGCTCGACGTCGACGTGGAGGCGGCCGACGTCCGCCAGTCGCGGCGTCACCTGGTCGCCCTCAACGAGGCGGTGCTCGAGAAGACAGCGTCGGGTCACACGGTGCGCCTCGATGTCGACCTCGACGGCGCCCGATTCACGCCCTACGCCGCCGACGGCCTCATCGTGGCCACCCCCACCGGCTCCACCGCCTACGCCTTCTCGGCCCGGGGCCCGATCGTCGAGCCGACGCATCGCTCGTTGCTGCTCACGCCGGTGTCGCCGCACATGCTCTTCGATCGCACGCTGGTGCTGAACGACGACGCCGAGGTGCGCCTCACCGTCGCCGGTCAGCGCCCCGCCGCCCTCGTCGTCGACGGTCGTTCGATCGGCGAGCTGCAGCCCGGCGACGTCGTGCGGTGCCGGGCCGCCGCCCACGTCGCCCGCCTGGTGATGTCGGGCCCGCGTGACTTCCACGCCATCCTCAAGGCCAAGTTCGGCCTGACGGACCGCTAGCGCTGTGCTCACCGAGCTGCGCGTGCGCGACCTCGGGGTCATCGCCGAGCTGGTGCTCGTGCTCGGCCCGGGCATGACGGCGGTGACGGGCGAGACCGGTGCGGGCAAGACGCTGGTCGTGACCGCCATCGAGTTGCTCGTGGGGGGAAAGGCCGATCCGGCGATGGTGCGCCCCGGCGCGACCGAGGCCGTGGTCGAGGGGCGCTTCGTCGTCGGTGACGACGAAGTCGTGCTGCGTCGGGTGGTCCCGGCGGCGGGACGATCGCGCGGCTACGTCGACGGGCACATGGCGGCGCTGGCCGAGCTCTCCGAACGGGGCGCCACCCTCGTCGATCTCCACGGCCAGCACGACCACCAGTCGTTGCTGACCCCTTCCGTGCAACGCCAGGCGCTCGACCGCTACGGCGCCGTCGACCTCGAGCCGCTCCGGGCGGCCCGGAAGGAGTTGGCGGCCATCCAGGAGCGACTCGGCGCGCTCGGGGGCGACGAGCGCGACCGGGCCCGGGAGATCGACCTGTTGCGATTCCAGGTGGTGGAGCTGGATGCGGCGGGCCTCGACGATCCCCACGAGGACGACCGTCTGCGCGACGAGGCCGAGCTGCTGGCCGACGCCACCGGCCACCGGGATGCGGCGGCGGCTGCCGTCGAGGCGCTCACCGGCGACGCCGGGGCGGCCGATGCCGTCGCCGTCGCCCTCGATGCGTTGGCCGACCGGCTCCCGTTCACCGAGTCGGCCGGTCGCCTCCTCGGTGTCGCCGCCGAGCTGACCGACGTCGCCGCCGACCTCCGCCACCGCGAGGAGTCGATCGACGCCGACCCGGAACGGCTCTCCGTCGTCGGCGACCGTCGTCACCCGCTCCAGGAGCTGCGCCGAAAGTACGGCGAGACCCTCGCCGAGGTGATCGAGTGGCGTGACGATGCCGTCCGGCGCCTGGCCGACCTCGAGGGCCACGACGCCGCCGCCGCTGCGCTCGAGGTCGAGCGGACCAGGGCGCGCGCCGAGCTGTCGCGCCGGGAAGACGAGGTCGCCGCTGCCCGGGCGGCCTGTGCGGCACCTCTCGCCGAGGCGGTGGAGGCCCAGCTGCCGGACCTGGCCCTGCCCAAGGCTCGTCTGGAGGTGGAAGTCGACGGGGTGGCCGGTCGCGACGTCGTGTTCCGCCTGGCGGCCAACCCGGGCATGCCGCTGCAGCCGTTGGCCAAGGTGGCCTCGGGAGGTGAGCTGGCCCGAGCCATGTTGGCCCTGCGTCTCGTGCTCACCGAGGGCCCGCCCGTGCTCGTGTTCGACGAGGTCGACGCCGGCATCGGTGGAGCCGCGGCGCTGGCCGTGGGCCGCTCGCTGGCGGAGATCGCGGAGGATCATCAGGTCCTCGTCGTCACCCACCTCGCCCAGGTGGCGGCCTGGGCTCACTCGCACGTGGTCGTCGACAAGCAGGTCGTGGGCGGCGTCACCGAGACCACCGTGGCCGAGGTGGACGGCGAGGACCGCACCACCGAGCTGGCCCGGATGCTGTCGGGCACCGCCTCGAAGGTGGCGCGCCAGCACGCCGAGGAGCTCCTCGCCGACGCCGCCTCCGCTCGCGCCCGCCCCTGACGGCAATGGGAACACGGGTTCGCGGGTGGTCCGTCGGCGAGGCGTGGGGTCCCAGCTAGGCTGTGATCCCGACGTGTTCACCAGCGCCGGGAGGTCCCCTCGATGACCAAGCACATCTTCGTCACCGGGGGTGTGGCCTCGTCTCTGGGCAAGGGCCTCACGGCCTCGTCGCTCGGGCGGCTGCTGAAGAGCCGTGGCCTGCGGGTCACGATGCAGAAGCTCGACCCGTACCTCAACGTCGACCCGGGCACGATGAACCCGTTCGAGCACGGTGAGGTGTTCGTCACCGACGACGGCGGGGAGACCGATCTCGACCTCGGCCACTACGAGCGCTTCATCGACGAGCCGCTGAGCCGTGACTCCAACGCCACGACCGGGTCGATCTACTCGGCGGTGATCGCCGCCGAGCGCCGCGGTGACTACCTCGGCAAGACCGTCCAGGTGATCCCCCACATCACCGACGAGATCAAGCGCCGCATCACCCGGCTGGCCACCGACGACCTCGACGTGGTGATCACCGAGATCGGCGGCACCGTCGGCGACATCGAGATCCTCCCGTTCCTCGAGGCGATCCGGCAGTTCCGCCTCGACGTCGGCCGCGACAACGTCTGCTATCTGCACGTCACCCTGGTGCCGTTCATCGGGCCCTCGGGCGAGCAGAAGACCAAGCCGACCCAGCACTCGGTCACCGAGCTGCGTAGCCGGGGCATCCAGCCCGACATCATCGTGTGCCGATCCGAGGCCGCCATCTCGGCCGATCTGAAGCGCAAGATCTCCAACCTGTGCGACGTCCCGGTCGAGGCCGTCATCAACGCCGCCGATGCCCGGAACCTCTACGAGGTGCCGCTCGTCATGCACGACGAGGGCCTCGACGACGTGGTCTGCAAGCTGTTCGGCTACGGCGATCTCCCCATCGACCTGTCCGAGTGGGAGATCCTCGTCGACCGGGTGGAGACGGCCACGACACCGGTGCGGGTCGGCATCATCGGCAAGTACGTGTCGCTGCCCGACGCCTACCTGTCGGTGGTGGAGTCGTTGAAGCACGGCGGGTTCTTCCACGCTGCCGACGTCGAGGTCGAGTGGGTACAGGCCGAGGACGTCGAGGGCCTCCTGGCCGAGGGCCGCCTGCACGACTTCGACGGGATCGTGATCCCCGGCGGGTTCGGGGAGCGGGGCATCGAGGGCAAGATCGCGGCGGCGACCTACGCCCGCGAGAACGACGTCCCCTGCCTCGGGCTGTGCCTCGGCATGCAGGTGATGACCATCGAATACGCCCGCAACGTGCTCGGTCTCACCGGCGCCCATTCGAGCGAGTTCGACCCGCAGACCCCTTACCCGGTGATCGACCTCATGGAGACCCAGCGCGACGTCACCGACAAGGGCGGCACCATGCGTCTCGGGGCGTACATCGCCGAGCTGAAGCCGGGATCGCAGGTGGCCCGGGCCTACGGCAAGGAGGTGGTGTCGGAGCGCCACCGCCACCGCTACGAGTTCAACCATCGGTTCCGCAGCCGGTTCGAGGGTTCGGGCTTCGTGTGTTCGGGGGCCTCCCCCGACGGGCGCCTCGTCGAGTTCATCGAGCTCGAAGGTCACCCGTACTGGGTCGGCACCCAGGCCCACCCGGAGTTCAAGAGCCGGCCCGAGCGGCCGGCCCCGTTGTTCCGGGAGTTCGTGGCCGCCGCCCTGGCCCGTTCCGAGGGCCGCAACCCGCACCTGTTCGACCTCGACCTCGAGGTCGAGTCGGTGAGCACGCCGGATCCCGTCGCTCCTCACGCGTGACCGGCAGCGGTACGGGCGGGTTTCGCCACCTCGGTGACCGCGTCCTGTACCGCGGTCACACCATCACCGTTGCCGTCGGCTCCTACGAGGCTCCCGACGGTTCGACGTTCGAACGCGACGTGGTGCGCCATCCCGGTGCCGTGTCGGTCGTGCCGCTGCACGACGACGGCACCGTCACCCTCGTTCGCCAGTACCGTTCGGCCCTCGACGACGACCTGTTGGAGATCCCGGCAGGACGATGTGACGTCGACGGTGAGGGCCCAGAGCGCACCGCCGAGCGGGAGATGGCCGAGGAGGTCGGACTGCGCGCCGGGCGCCTCGAGCTGCTCGGGGAGTTCGTGAACTCCGCCGGGTTCTCCGACGAGCACTCGTGGGTGTTCCTCGGCCGCGATCTCACTGAGGTCCCCACCGACCTGCAGGGCGTGGAGGAGCAGCACATGACGATCGAGCGGGTGGCGCTGGCCGACGTGCCCACCCTCATCGCCGAGCGGCGCCTGCTCGACGCCAAGTCGATCATCGGGCTGCTGCTCGCCCTGCGGGTGGCCGAGACCGAGCGCTGACATGGGTGATCCCACGGCCGAGCCGGCGGGGGAGCCCGCCGCCGTCGTGGCGCCGTTGCCGCTCGACGTCGAGGAGCTCCTGACCTGGCTGGCCGCCGAGAAGGGACGCTCGCCCAACACCCTGCGGGCCTACCGGCGCGACCTCGAGGGCTACTGGGCCTGGCTGTGCCGCCGAGGGCTCACGCTCGACGACGTGCGCGGCGCCGACATCGACGCCTACGTGGGGGACCTGCGGGCTCGGGGCCTGGCCCCGGCGTCGGTGAAGCGGGCGCTGGTGGCGGTGAGGTCGCTGCACCGGTTCCGGGCCGAGGAAGGACTCTCCACCACCGATCCTGGTGCCGAGGTGGAGACGCCGCGGGTGCCGGCCGGGCTGCCGAAGGCGCTCACCGAGGAGGAGATCGGTCGGTTGCTCGACCAGGTCGTGGGCGACGATCCCGTCGCCCGTCGCGACCGGGCCCTGCTCGAGGTCCTCTACGGCACCGGTGCCCGCATCTCGGAGGTGTGTGGATTGTCGCTCGGCGACGTCGACCTCGACGGAGGCCTGCTCCGCCTGTTCGGCAAGGGGGCCAAGGAGCGGGTGGTGCCGCTCGG
>DATDIY010000125.1:0-8669 GCA_036520815.1 Acidimicrobiales bacterium | reverse complement strand
CTGACCGCCTCCGGGCCTCGCCGCCACCGCGGCCGTCGCTGATCTCGCCGAGGAGCGCGTCCGCATGTCCGTCGAACACCGCAGAGGCGCCTCGTCGTCCCGACTCGTCGGCGGGATGGCCATCTCCGCCGTCGTCGTGTTGGTGGCGGTGGGGGTGCTCGCCTACCTCATCGCGAGCCTGCTCGCCGACGAGGGCTCGGGGGCGGGCGACGGCGAGCGATCCACCCCTGGTTCGGTCCGGATCGTGAAGGTGGTCGACGGCGACACCATCGAGGTCGACGTGGCCGGACGACACGAACGGGTCCGTCTGATCGGCATCGACACCCCGGAGACCAAGGATCCCCGCACGCCGGTCGAGTGCTTCGGTGCCGAGGCCAGCGCCCGCGCCGCCGAGCTGCTCCCACCGGGCACCGAAGTGCGCCTCGTGAGCGACGTCGAGGAGCGCGACCGCTACGACCGGGTGCTCGCCTACGTGTACCGCCTCCCCGACGAGCTCTTCGTGAACCTGGCGTTGGCACGCGACGGGTTCGCCGACCTGTTGACGATCCCGCCCAACGTCGCCCACACCGATGAACTGCGAGCCGCCGTCAGCGACGCCCGCCGCGAGCAACGGGGCCTCTGGCCGGCCTGCGGGGGCATCGACACGCCGGTGCCGTGAGCCGGGCGGGCCGCGTCCGGCGGTACGGTTCGGGCCGTGACGACGCTCGCCGAACGCCTGGGCCGGTCTCCCGACGCCCGGTTGGTGATCCTGAACTGCGACGACCTCGGTCTCTCGCATGCCTCCAACGCCGGCGTCTACGAGGCCCTGCGCCAGGGGGTCGCCACCAGCGCCACGCTGATGGTTCCGTGCCCGTGGGCCCGAGAGGCGGCCGCCGCCTACATGGGCGAGGACATCGGTGTGCACCTCACCCTCAACGCGGAGCTCGACCGATACCGCTGGGGTCCGATCACTCACGCGCCGTCCCTGCTCGACGGCGACGGCGGCTTCCCCCGCACCATCGAGGACCTGTGGGACCACGCCGACCTCGACGAGGCGCGACGCGAGTGCCGGGCCCAGGTCGAGCGGGCCATCCTCTGGGGATTCGACGTGAGCCACCTCGACTCGCACCTCAACGCCCTCCAGTTGCGACCCGAGTTCTTCGACCTGTACCTCGATCTGGCCGTCGAGTTCGCCTTGCCCTTGCGGCTGTCGGATGCGTCGACCGAGCGGGCCATCGGGTTCCCGTTCCGGCGTCTCGCGGCCGAGGAAGGTGTGGTCTTCCCCGACCACCTCGTGCAGGTCAACGGCGTCGGTAGCCGGCGGGCGATCGAGCGAGCGCTCTTCGACCTGGCTCCCGGGGTCACCGAACTGCACATCCACCCGGCGGCCGACACCCCGGAGCTGCGGGCCTTCTCACCCGACTGGGCGGCCAGGGTCGACGACCTGCACCTCGTGTGCCACGACTCCCAGCTGCGGGCGATGCTCGAGCGTTCGGGCGTGGAGATGATCGGCTACCGGAAGTTGCGCGAGCTCCAGCAGGCCGGCGCCTGATCGACGGCGCCGTGACCGTCCTCAGTCCGTGAGGTCCTTGCTCATCGGGCGCCGGGTTGGTCCCACTGCGGCCTCGGCGGCCAGCACGAAAGCGTCGACCTCCGGGGTGTCCACCGCAGGCACGTGGGCGGCGAGCATCTCGGCGATCATGAGGTCGCGGCAGACCTGGCCGAGCAACGCCAGCCCGTTGCCCCGCCGGCGATGGGCGGGGGCGACCACCAGCGGGCCCACCCAGCCGGCGCGGGTGACGGAGTGGCAACCGATCCCGACGATCTCGGGCTCACCCTCGCTGGAGGGCGAGGCCCCCGCCGTGAGCTCTTCGGCCACGACGGCGACGTGGCAGGTGCCGTGGTCGAGCGAGCGTGCCACCTCATCGGACAGCTGCGGCCAGGAGGCGGCCACCTGGAGCGTGACGGCGGTGACGTCGGCGTCCCGGACGGCTCGCCGCACGACCACACCCTCGGGCGGGGCCGCACGGAAGTCCGTCGAGACGGCGTAGGACCGCACCTCCAGACCGGCGGCGAACCCGCAGGCCGCTCCCAGCGCCGCCAGCGCGCTGTCGGGCTCGATCCCCGACCAGAGCGCGAACGTCGTCGGGCCGCCGAGCTCGAGCCTCTCCGCGCCCCGGTCGCGGGCCCAGGCCTCGGCCTCGGCCAGCAGAGCCCGGCCCACCCCGCTCCTCCGGTGCTCCGGATGGACGACGACGAGGCGCACCGCAGCGACGAGGGTTCCGTCCCGGTCCCGCTGCAGGCCCAGCGCCAGCGCCCCCTCCCCGGTGGCGGGGCCCAGCACGACGCCGGGCCGCTCGTAACAGGCGGTGAGCAGCTCGTCGGCGCTGAGGTCCTCGCCCGGTGCAGCGGCGGCGACCAACGCAGTCAGCTCCTCGATCCGGTCGGCTCCCCACTGCTGCACCGGGTCCTCCTCGGGTCCTGGCTGGATGGCCGGCGACCCTACCGGTCGCGAGCCCCAGAGCCAGGTCGTGGCCGTGCCAGACTCGGCCGGTGACCACGACTCGACGAGCGGGAGCGTGGCGGTCCCTCGTCGTCGGGACCGCGGTGGCCGCCTCCGCGCTCGGCCTCGCCGCCTGCGGATCGGACCCCGACGCCCAACCCCCGGTCGCCAGCGTGGACTTCGAGCCGCGACTGGTGGTCGTCGCCGACGGATCCGGCCTTCACGGCGAGCCGGGAGAACGCTCCGGAGCCGACGAGCTCGACGGATCCACTGCCGACTGGTCGGTGCCCGACGGCTCGGTGGTGATGGTCCGGGTCGAGGGATCGACCGCCCGCCGGATCGTGGGCCAACGCCGAACGACCGAGAACGGCGAGCCCACCCCGCTGCTCGACACCGGCGACCTGCAGCCGGGTGACGACGTCGTCGTCGCCCTGACCGAGCCGGGCGACGTCGCGTTGTCGTTCGGCGACGACGACACCACCCTCATGACGATCAGGGTCGTCGCCCGCAGCTGAGGACGACACCGTTGGCCGGATACCACGCCCGACAGGAGGGCCCGTGCGGCTCGTGACCTACCGCACCGATGACGGCACCCGGGCCGGGCTGGTCCAGGGCACCGAGGTGGTGCCCCTGGCCTGCGAGGACGTGGGCGCCCTGCTGGCGGCGGCGGAGACCGCGGAGCTCTCCCCGGCCGAGGCGGTGACGAAGGGGATCTGCGCGATCGACGGGCCTGCACTCGGCCTGAACCGCCTCGACCTGGCACCGGTGGTCACCCACCCCGGCAAGGTGCTCTGCGTCGGCCTGAACTACCGCACCCACATCGCCGAGATGGGCCGAGCCGAGCCGACCCACCCCACGTTGTTCAACAAGTGGGCCGACACGCTCCTCGGCCCCACCGACCCGCTCGAGGTGCCCCCGGAGGTGGAGCTGCTCGACTGGGAGGTCGAGCTCGTGATCGTGGTGGGCCGCACGGTCCGCCGGGTCGACGTCGATGGCGCAGCGGCGGCCATCGCCGGGTTCACCGTCGGCAACGACGTCTCGGCCCGGGACTGGCAGAACCTCACCACCCAGTTCCTGCCGGGCAAGGTGTGGGAGCGATCAAGCCCCGTCGGCCCCTGGCTGGTCACCGCCGACGAGCTCGGCGTTCGGCCCGACCTGGAGGTGACCTGCACCGTCTCGGGGACCGAGATGCAGAGGGGCCACACCCGGGACCTGCTGTTCGACCCGCCGACGTTGGTGTCGTTCGTGTCGACGTTCCTCACCCTCCACCCCGGTGACCTCATCTTCACCGGCACCCCGAGCGGGGTCGGCTACGCCCGGACGCCACCGCTCGCGCTGAAGCCCGGTGACGAGCTGGTGACCCGGATCGAGCGGATCGGCACCCTCCGCAACCTCTGCGTCGAAGGGTGAGCCCAGGCTGGGCTCCCTGGACTCCCCATGCGGCCCGGTGCCGTCAGGGGCGCCGGAGGGTGGCCAGGGAGGCGACCGCACCGACCAGCACCACGCCAGCGGCGACCACGGCCGACACCACCAGCATGTGGTCGACCTCGGTGGTGACGTGGTCGACCACCGCCCTCGCCGCCGCCCGGCCGAGGATTCCTCCCGAGAGCTGGTCGACCGCTTCGCCCCGCCCGCCTTCGACGAGGACGGACACCGCGATCACGGCAACGAGGCCTCCGACGCCTCCGGCCGTCACGGCCCACGCCCGCCGGCGGGCGACGAGGAGGCCGACGACGGCGAGCCCCACGGCGACGATCGGGAGGACCACCACGAGGATGTCGAGCACGTCGAGAACGTCGCGGACCCGTTCGATCCCGGGGGCGTCGATCAGCAGGAACTGCACGTCGATCGAGTCGAGGTCGATGGCGTCGAAGATGGTCACGCCCCGGTCGTTGAGCACCTGGCGCAGCTCGGTGAGCGTCGACCCGAGGTCCAGCTCGATGCCCTGCTCGCCGATCTGGGTGAAGCGGCCCTCGCCGTCGAGGGCGGCGAGCAGCTCGGCGTGGCTGGCCCGCACGGCGCGGTCCCAGGCGTCGGCGAAGAACTCGGTCTCCACCAGCTGCAGGGTGGCCTGGCCGAGCAGCTCGGTGGCCCTCCCGGCGAGGGGATCGGCCAGAAGGCCGAGCGGCCCCGGGAGCACCCCTTCGATCATGTCCTGCACGCCGCTGGACTCCATCACCTGCACGGCGAGGGCGTCGGCGACGTCCTGGCGGACCAGGGGATCGTCGAGCAGGGCCTCACTGGTCGCCGCCCAGGTGTCCTCGTCGCGCAGCTGGGACCGGGTCCACACCGAGGTGACGGCAGCGACCGCGCTCACCCCGGCGAGGAAGACGAGGATCACCCCGACGACGGTGCGGGCGCCGACGGGACGGCGCGGTCGAGCAGCTCCAGGAGCCGCCGGAGGAAGCGGCGGCGGGGCGGTCGGAGGCGCCGTGGGCGGCGACGCCGGATAGGTCACCGGGGCGCTCAGCCGATCCCGGCGAACAGGTCGGTCTCGGGCAGCTCCACCGGCACGCGGCTCTCGGCGAGGATGTACTCCTCGTAGGGGTGGACCGTGCGGGCGACCTCGCGAGGCAGCCCGAACCAGAACGCTGAGGTTGGGTCGACCTGGGTGGCATGGGCCATGAGCGCGTCGAGACGGACGTCGTAGGTGTCGGTGACGTCGACCATCGTGGTGACACGGTGGTCGTGGCTGGGCCGGTCGAACCACTCGTCGGAGTACGGCGACTCGAGGCCGAGCTCGAGGAACTTGTCGTGCGTCGCCTGGATCCGGGCCCGCGACCAGACCGAGTAGTACAGCTTGAGCGGGGTGAACGGATCGCCCAGCTCGGGCCGCCACGACGCGTCGCCGGCCACCTGCCACGCCCGGATCGAGATGTCGTGGACACGGAGGTGGTCGGGGTGGGGGTAGCCCTCCTGGTCGTCGCCGTAGGTGAGGATGACCTGCGGCCGCTCCCGTCGGATCACCTCCACCAGGCGACCCGTGGCCTCGTCGAAGTCGGCGTTGGCGAAGGCGAGCGGGTTGGCGTTGGCCTCCGACTCGGGCATCCCCGAGTCGCGGTAGCCGAGCAGGACCAGCTCGTCGTAGCCGATGAGATCGGCGGCGGCCCGCAGCTCTTCCATGCGGACGTCGTGGAGCCGCTCGCGCACACCGGGTTGCTCCATGGCCGGGTTGAGGATGTCCCCCTCCTCCCCACCGGTGCAGGTGACCAGCACGGCCCGGACGCCCTCGGCCTTGTAGCGGGCGACGGTCGAGGCGCCCTTGGAGGCCTCGTCGTCGGGATGGGCGTGCACGGACAGCAGGCAGCGATCAGCCATGGACGAACGCTACCGGCGCTGACATGGGGCCTGGCACCGCCGGCCCGGCGGAGTTGCCTAACCTCGGCGTCGATGACGACCGACGATCCCCGACCCACGGCGAGCGGGCCCTCGGTCCCCGCCGGCGGGCCCCGGTCCCGGCGTCGCGCCGCGGTGGTCATGGTCGGTGCGGCGATGCTGGCGATCGCGCTCGCCGCGTGCGGGACCAGCGGCCGGGCGCTCCGGGATCCGGCGCCAGGGGCGACCGCGCCCCCACGCAAGGCCGACGGCACGGTCTCGACGACGACCACCACGACTGCGGTCATCGACACCACCCCGGAGACGACCGAGGCCCCGCCAGTGGCGTCGCTGAGCATCAGCTCTCCGGCCTGGGCCTCCGGCGAGGCCATCCCGGTGGAGTTCACCTGTCAGGGCGATGCCGACTCCCCACCGCTCACGATCGAGGGGGTGCCCGCGGGCACGGCCGAGTTGCTGCTGCTCGTCCGCGACACCAACGACGACGGGTACCTCCAGTGGGTCGTGGCCGGCATCGCGCCCGCCGATCCGTCGTTCCCGGCGGGATCGGTCCCCCCCGGCGCCGAGCAGCTCTACAACGACGGTGACGTCACCTCGTGGCGGGCGCCCTGCCCCCCAGCAGGCACCGGCCGGCACACCTACGAGTTCACGGTGTACGCCCTGACCCAGCCGTCAGGGCTCGGAACCGGCTCGTCACGCAGCGCCATCCTCGCAGTGGCCGACAGCGCCGCCAGCTCCGCCTCCGTGAACGGGACCTACGCCCGCGGGTGACCGCTGCCTGCCGGAGAGGCCGCCACTCTCCCGTATCGCGGGTCAGGCCGGCTTCTTCTCGGGCCGCCAGAAGACGATCAGCAGGAGGGCGGCGCCACCGAGGCCGACGACGGCGGTGATGGCGAAGCTCCCGAAGCCCGACACCCAGTCGAAGTCGGCGGCGTTGTCGAGCGACCACTTGCCCGGACCCATGGCGCCGATGGCCAGGCCGCTGCAGATCAGCGAGGCCACGTACTCGTAGCCCTCGCCCGGGCGGAAGATGAAGAAGCCGTTCTTCAGGTGGTTGGTGATGAGGGCGACGGTCATGGTGCCGACCACTCCGGCCGCCGCCAGCGGGGTGAAGAACCCGACGATCAGCAGGGCGCCGGCGGCGAGCTCGGTGAGGCTGGCCAGCCAGGCGTGGAGGATGCCGGGCTTCATCCCGAGCGAGGCGAACCACCCCGCGGTGCCCTGGATCTTCCCGCCCCTCCAGATGTGGTTGATGCCGTGGGCCAGCATGATGACGCCGACCGCGACCCGCAGGATGGTCAGGCCGAGACTCAGCCCGTCAGGGTCGAAGATGGCGTTTCCTGCGGCGGCGACGATCACAGATGCTCCCCTCGAGGTACGAACGCGCCAACACTACGAGTTCGCACCCAGCCGGCGCCCAATGAGCCCGCAGTGCGTCCGGATGCCACGAAGCGTGGGACCTCCGACGACGCCGGTGAGAAAGCAAGGAAATTTCTGATGAATCCGCGCACGAAGGGGCCTTTCGTAGGCGCGCAGGACCCGCGATCGCGGCTACAACGAGAGCATGGGCGGAGAACCCGAAAACCAGCGACACGCGCCCGCAAGAGGTCGCGGCCAGAGGACCCTGGCCCAGCGACTGGAGACCGAAGGCGCCCTCGATCCCGGTGAGGTGGCCGCTCTCGGCGCCACCGTCGCCGCCGAGCTGGCCGAGCTCCACGAGCGCGGCGAGGTCGTCGGTGCGGTGCGACCCGACAGCATCGTGCTCACCGGCGACGTCAACACCGCCCGACTGGCGCCGGATGGCTGGCGCGCCGGGCTGTACCGGTCCCCCGAACAGGTCGAGGGCGCCAGTCCCACCGCGGCGTCCGACGTGTACAGCTTCGGCGTCGTGCTGCTGCACGCCCTGTCCGGCCACGCCCCTCGCCCGACCGGCCGGGCCGCCACCATGGCCGACTTCCCCGATGCGCTGAGCTCGGTGCCGACCCACCTCGACCGACGCTGGCAGTGGGCGCTGCAGGGGATGACGACCAGGGCGCCCGACCTGCGCCTGAGCGCCCCGCTGGCGGCGGCCTCGTTCATGGACCTCGAGCGGCGCACCCGTCGGCGCCCGCCGGTGGGTGCCGATGGCACCAGCGCCGCGGCCGCGGCCGCCGGCGGTGCCGGAGCGATGGCCGACGACGCCGACGAGGCGACCGGCGTGCCGGAGGCCGCCACGCTCGAGCCCGCCGATCGCCATCACGCTCTGCTCCGCCGTCCGGTCGCGGTCGCCGCGGTGGGCCTCGTGCTGGTCCTCTCCGCCGGAGCGGTGACGGCCCGAATGGCGAACTCCGGCTCGGGGTCCGACGACGTCGTCGTCGTGCAGGAGCTCGCCTCCAGTGCCACGACCTCCACCACGTTGAAGCGGACCACGACCACCACCACGACGCCCGCACCGGGTGCGGAGGTGCCGATCCTGGTGCTCGACCCGAACGACCCCGGTGAGGCACTTCCGGTCTTCGGGGCGTCCCTCGGTGGTGGCTCGACCCGCTTCCGGCCGGTGACCTTCGCCCTCGACGACGGTGGAGACGACGGGGGATCGGACTTCGCCTTCATCCCGCCGTCGACGTTCTCTCCCCCGCCGATCTTCTCGGTGCCGCCGCCCACGACGACCCCGACGACGAAGCCTCCGACCACCACCCGGCCGCCCACCACCACCCGGCCCCCCACGACGACGACGCCCCCGACGACGGCGCCGCCCACCACCACCACGCCGCCGACCACCGCGCCGCCACCGACGACCGCGCCTCCAACGACCGAACCCCCGCCGCCGACGACGCAACCCCCGCCTCCGACGGTGCCACTCCCGCTACCTCCT
>DATDIY010000124.1:0-6584 GCA_036520815.1 Acidimicrobiales bacterium | reverse complement strand
CGGCTCACGGGGCGAGCATCCAGGGCGTAGCTGCGTAGCGAGCGCTCAACGTGGTCTTCGAACGTCCAATCCGAGGCGGGTCTGCCGCCGTAGGGATGGACCCACCAAGTGATGCCTTCGGCGTCGGGGCTGCACGTTTCGGGAGGGCCGTACCCTGCCGCCTCAACGTCGTGCTCGAATTCATCGGTCACCCACGACGCATTGGGAAGCGTGGAGCCAGTCGCGACGTGCCATGCACGCGGGTACGCCCAGCCGTAGAGGCACGATCCGGTCTCCGGGTGACGGAACAGGATCTCCACCGTCCTGGCCGAGCCCGCATCCGCGAGTCGCACTCCCTCGACCGACCCACCATTTATGAAGTCGGTCGCCCGTGCGTGGTCGCGAAGAATGTCCTGAACCGTTGCCTCAAGCTCTGCCTCGGTGCTTGGCCGGTACATGGCTCCTCCACGCTTGTGTCTGATCGAGGTGTCGGCAACCTGGTCGGCGCCCCCAAGCACGGGATCGGTTCGAAGTCGGTCGCCGCACGAGAGGTATCTCCAACCGCCGGGTTGGGGATACCAATGCCACAGACGCCAGACGCATCGCCCTCCTCCGGTGACCTCCTCGAGGGCACGCCGCCCAGCGGCGCCTACGTCAGGCGGTGCCGGGCGCCGACCTCAGCGCGTCGACGAGGATCGCGGCGCCCTCGGCGCACTCGTCGTCGGTGAGGGTGAGCGGCGGAGCGATGCGCAGGCAGTTGCCGTGCAGGCCACCCTTGCCGATCAGCAGGCCTCGCTCCCGGCACGCCTCGAGGGCCGCCGCGGCCGCCGCCGGGTTCGGTGCCCGCCCGTCAGTGCCGACCAGCTCGACGCCGACCATGAGGCCCTTGCCCCGCACATCGCCCACCAACGACAGCTCGTCGACCAGCGGGGCGAGGGCGTCGAGGAGGCGTCGACCCTGGCGCAGGGCGTTGGCCTGCAGGTCGTGGTCGAGGAGGTAGCGGAGGTTGGCGAGGGCGCCTGCGCACACCAACGGATTGCCGCCGAAGGTGGAGATGGAGTTGGCCTGGATGGAGTCCATCAGGTCGGACCGGGCGACCACGCCGGCCACAGTGAGCCCGTTGCCGAGGCCCTTGGCGAAGGTGAGGGCGTCGGGCTCGACGCCGTGGGCCTGGTAGCCCCAGAAGTGCTCGCCGGTACGACCCCACCCCGTCTGCACCTCGTCGGTGATCCAGAGGATGCCGTGCTCGCGGCACACGTCCTGCAGGGCGCCGAACAGGCCGTCGGGAGGAATGGTGAAGCCACCGACGCCCTGGATGGGCTCGGCGATGAGGCAGGCGACGTCGCCGGCGGTGGTGGTGGCGAGCACGTCGCGCAGGTCGTCGACGATGGCGGCGACGAAGGCGGCGTCGTCGAGGTGGCGGAACGGGGAGCGGAACCGGTCGCCGTTGAGGACGTAGGACACGCTGAACGGCGACAGGCTGGAGGCCGACCAGCCCCGGTTGCCGGTCACCCCCATCGTGGCGAACGAGCGCCCGTGGTAGCTATTGCGCAGGGCCAGCACCTGGTTCGACCGACGCACTGTGGAGGCGAACAGCAGGGCCGCTTCGTTCGCCTCCGAGCCCGAGGTGGTGAAGAACACCTTGGCGTCAGGGATGCCCGACAGCGCCGCCACCTGTTCGGCCAGCTCGATCATGGGCTCGACGAGGTAGAGGGTCGAGGTGTGGAGCATCCGGCCGGCCTGGTCGCGGATGGCGTCGACCACCTCGGGCAGGGCGTAGGCGGTCATGGTGGTGAGGATCCCGCCGAAGAAGTCGAGGTAGCGGCGGCCCTCGGCGTCGACGACGTGGCGCCCTTCCCCCGACACCAGCGAGATGGGCTCGGCGTAGTAGAGCGCCAGCCAGTCGGGCAGCACCGCCCGGTGCCGGGCCAGGAGCTCGGCGTGGGTGGAGGCGGAGGAGGACGTGGCCTCGTCGGGGCCGGTCACCGGTTCGACCACCG
Source organism: Acidimicrobiales bacterium (assembly GCA_036520815.1). Classification (GTDB taxonomy): domain Bacteria; phylum Actinomycetota; class Acidimicrobiia; order Acidimicrobiales; family Acidimicrobilacustridaceae; genus CAMFLJ01. The sequence goes on along the minus strand of DATDIY010000124.1, from coordinate 4,605 downwards.
TGGCTCGCGCTTCTCCAGGAAGGCGGCGACACCTTCCTGGGCGTCGGCCGAGGCCTGGATCGCCGTCTCGGCGGCATCGGTCAGTGAGAAGCCACGCTCGTCCTCCTCGGCATAGAAGCCTTCGAGGGCCCGCATGGTCTCGCGCACGGCGACCGGCCCTCGGGTGGCGATCTCCTCGGCCATGGCGACGGCGGCGTCGAGCGCCTCGCCGGCGGGGACGATCCGGTTGACCAGACCGAGCCGTTCGGCCCGCTCGACGTCGAGGCGTCCGCCGGTGAGCAGCAGCTCGCGGGCCACGTTGATCGGCAGCGCCCGCGGCGCCCGGAACAGGCCCGCACAGTTCGGGACGAGGCCGAGCTCGACCTCGGGCAGACCGAACACCGCGGTGGCCGAGGCGACGACGAGGTCGCAGGCCAGCACGATCTCGGTGCCGCCGCCGAGCGCCGGTCCCTCGACCGCGGCGATCAGCGGAGTGTGGCGCCGACGCCGGATGATCCCGTACGGGCCGCCCCGAGGGGTCGACGTGGAGCCTACCCGCAGGTCGGTGCCAGCCGAGAAGAACGAGGGACCGCCGGTGAGCACACCGGCCCACAGCTCGGGGTCGTCCTCGAGGCGGTCGAGCGCCGCGCTCAGACCGTCGGTGACCTCGTGGTCGACGGCGTTGCGCTTCTCCGGCCGCCGCAGCTCGATCACGAGGACCCGGCCCCGGACCTCGGCGTGCACCTTGTCGGACATCGCTCATCCTCCAGTCGTCGGCGCGGCGGACCTCGCTCGCAGGACGGCCCCTACGCTGCCCCTGGCGTGCAGCGTTGCAGACCGTTGCGCTCGCGGCGTCCCCGGTCGACCAGGAGCCCGTGTGAACCACCTCATCGTCGGTGTCCCCCGAGAGATCAAACCCGAGGAGCACCGGGTGGCGCTCACCCCCGACGGCGTCAGGGAGCTGCTCCACGCCGGATGCGAGGTGCTCGTGGAGTCCGGCGCCGGAGTCGACTCGAGCATCCCCGACGACGACTACCTCCGGGCCGGCGCCTCGATCGTCGCCGGCGCGGCCGAGGTGTGGGAGCGGGCCCAGCTGGTCTGCAAGGTGAAGGAGCCGCAGGCATCGGAGTTCGCCCACCTGCGTCCCGGCCTGGTGCTGTTCACGTACCTCCACCTGGCCGCCTATCCGGCGGTCGCCGACGCGCTCCTCGCCCACGACGTGACCGGCGTGGCCTACGAGACCGTGCAGCTGGCCGACGGATCGCTTCCACTGCTCGCCCCGATGAGCGAGGTTGCCGGCCGGATGAGCGTGCAGGTCGGCGCCCACCTCCTCGAGCGCCACAACGGTGGACGGGGGGTGCTGCTCGGCGGCGTTCCCGGCGTGCGTCCGGCGCGGGTCGTGGTGCTCGGCGCCGGCAACGTGGGCTGGAACGCCGCCTGGATGGCGGCCGGCCTCGAGGCCGAGGTGCACCTGCTCGACCGCAACATCGACCGGCTCCGCCACGTCGACCAGATCCAGATGGGTCGCGTGACGACCCTGGCGTCGAACCGGGGCACCATCGAGCGATCGGTGGCCGCGGCCGACCTCGTGATCGGCGCGGTGCTGGTGCCCGGCGGGCGGGCCCCGACGCTGGTGAGCGAGGAGATGGTCCGGTCGATGAAGCCGGGTGCCGTGCTGATCGACATCGCCATCGACCAGGGCGGGTGCATCGAGACCTCGCGCGAGACCACCCACGCCGACCCCACGTTCGTGGTGCACGACGTCGTGCACTACGCCGTCGGGAACATGCCCGGCGCGGTGCCGCACACCTCGACCCACGCCCTCACCAACACCACCCTCCACCACCTCACCGAGCTGGCCCGGGTGGGTCCGGCAGAGGCGGTTCGCCGCGACCCGGCGTTGGCCCTCGGCGTGAACGTGGCCGGTGGGCACGTGGTGAACCCGGCGGTCGCCGAGGCCCTCGGTCGACCCGTCACACCCCTCGACGAGGCCCTCCCTACCGACTCCTGACGAGTGCCTTGCCGGCCATGCCGGCGTTCTCGAGCGCGGCACGCATCTGGTCCTTGGCCGCTTGTGGGAGCAGGCCCTGGGGTGGGCGCGAGTGGGGATACTCGCCGACCGGCAGCCCGATCACCGAGGCGGCGTACTTGAACGCTTCGCCCCAATGGGTGAAGTAGTCGGGTCGACCCGGGTACTGCACGAGCCACATCCCCATCTCGCCCATCAGTCGGTCCATGCCCGACGTGGCCGCGAACTCGATGGCGGCGGCGAGCTCACCGTCCCATACGAGCTCCCAGTACTGGCGCGACACCAGGTTGTCGGGTGTCTCGTGCAGATAGCCCACGGTGCCCAACTGGGCGGGACCCACGATGCCCTGCTGCAACCACCCGGCCCGGTAGACGATGAGGTCGCACTCCCAGATGACGAGTTCCGGTGCCATGGCGTGCAACGCGGGGGTGGTGGCGATGCTGTCCTGCACGCCCTCCTTCACCGCGACGACTGCCGGGATCTGGTGGTGGATGGCCGCCATCTCCGCCGCGGTGAGCACGTAGCCCGACGACGGCGAGTTGAACATGCCCAGAGCGATGTCGCTGCGGTCGGCGATGTACTGGAAGAAGCGCTGCACTCCCTCACCACCGTGCACCTCGATCGGTGGGGTCTGCAGGTAGCAGATGTCGGCGCCGTGCTCCTGGGCGTGGAGGGTCAGCTCCAGTGCCTCCTTGGCCGACGCTGCGCTGGTGCAGGCCTGGATCACCGTGCCCGGGGCGAGCGACCGCGCTTCCTCCACCGCGACTTCGAGGAGCTGCTTGCGCTCGCCCATGGTGAGCGACCACCACTCACCCACGCCGCTCGTGAGCCACAACATCTCGTGGTGGAGGTCGCCGACGCAGTAGCGCACCAGCGTGCGGTAGGCGTCCCAGTCGATGTCCTCACCGTCGCGACCCTTGAACGGCGTGTAGAGCGAATCGCCCAATCCGTGCAGGCCACCGGCTGCAACCCACTCCCGTGCATCTCGTGCAGCAACCATCGACCGTCCCCCCGAGTCGTCCCCCGACCAGAGGTCGATGGTGCCCGCCAGCCGCTGTCCTGTCGAGCCCCTCGATCTGCCGTCCCCAACACCCGAGGAGGTCAGGGCGCCCGGAGGGCGGCGGCGAGGGCGGCGAGGCAGCGGTCGAGCTGGTCGTCGGTGATGACCAGCGGAGGGCAGAAGGCGATCACGTCGCCGATGGGGCGGGCGATCACGCCGTCAGCCAGCATCGAGTCGCGCACGGCGAGGGCGTCGAGACGGTCGGGCAGCACCGCGGCCCACACCGCTCCGGTGCCGCGGCGGCCGGCGAGTAGGCCGTCGGCGACCAGCGAGGCCAGCCCTCCGCCGAGGCGCTCGGCGATGACGGGCACACGCTCGAAGAGGCGCTCCTCCTCCAGGATCTCGACGTTGCCGATGCCGGCGGCGCACGCCGTCGGGTGGCCCGAGTAGGTGAACCCGTGGCGCAGCACGAACGCAGGATCCGCCTCCAGCACGTCGAGCACGGCACGGCCGACGACCACACCTCCGAGCGGGAGGTAGCCCGAGGTGGCGCCCTTGGCGAAGGTGATCAGGTCGGGCTCCACGCCGTAGACGTCCGCCGCGAACCAGGAGCCGAGCCGCCCGAACCCGGTGATGACCTCGTCGAACACGAGCAGGGCCCCGTGCTCGCTGCACAGCTCCCGCGCCCGCTCGAGGTAGCCGGGCGCCGGCGGGTGCACTCCCCCTGCACCCTGCACCGGCTCGACGAGCAGTGCCGCGATCTCGGTGCCGCGGGCACCGAAGAGCGCCTCGAGATCGGCGACCTCGTGGCGGTCGACCCGCGCCACTCCCTCGAGCAGGGGCCCGAAGTGCAGTTGGTTGGCGTCGAGGCCCTGGGCCGACAGCCCGCCGTAGGTGACGCCGTGGTATCCGCCGTGACGCCCCACCACCAGGTGTCGTGACGGCTGCCCCGCCAAGGAGAAGGTGAGCCGACTCAGCTTCACGGCGGTGTCGATCGCTTCCGAGCCCGACGAGGTGAGGAACACGCGGGCGCCGGGTACGGGGACCCGCTCGGCCACCAGGGCACAGAACTGCTCGGCCGGCTCGTTGGTGAACATGTCGAAGCAGTGGTACGCCTCGAGGGTCGCCAGCTGCTCGGAGATGCGCTTTACCATCTCGGGCCGTCCGTGCCCGATGGCGCAGTACCAGAGGCTGGCCATGACGTCGACGTAGGCCCGACCCTCGGCGTCCCACACGGTGGCGCCCTCACCGCGGACGATCGTGCGGAACTCGTCGACGGTCGCGGCGGGGCGGGCGAACGGGTGCAGGAACGCGCTGGGGCTCATGGTCGACCTCACTCGACGGTCGGCCGCGTGCCGACGGTCGATGATCCCACGACGGCCTACCCTCGCCTCGTGCTCGACGACGTGGACGATGCGGCCGGCGAACCGCCGCGGATCGCGGTGTACCCGGGGACGTTCGATCCGGCCACGGTCGCCCACGTGCACCTGGCCGAGCAGGCCGTGGCCCAACTCGGTCTGGCCCGGGTCGACCTCACCATCTCGACCACCACGCTCGGCAAGGACGACGACGGGCTGACCCCGATCGACGTCCGCTT
>DATDIY010000123.1:0-3254 GCA_036520815.1 Acidimicrobiales bacterium | reverse complement strand
GGTGATGTCGATCGCCTGGAAGCGGCGCGCCGGCGCGTTCCTGGTGGTGATGGCGGTGATCGCCGTCGTCGGGTTCCGATACATGCCCCAGGGTCGGCTCTGGAACGCCCGGCTCCTGCCCTTCTGGTACCTGTGCCTCTATCTGTTGGCGGCCGTCGGCGTCGCCGAGCTCGGTCGCACGGTCGCCACGTTGGTGGCCACCGACCCCGCCCGACCTCGCCGCGCCGTCACCGCCGCGACGGCGGTGGCGGCGTCGCTCGTCGCCATCATCGCCCTGGCCATGCCGCTGCGGGCGATGCCGCTCGGCGAGACCCGCGCCGACGGCTCGTACCACTGGATGTTCCTCTCCACCAGGGAGTCGAGCTTCGTGCCGTCGTGGGCGAGGTGGAACTTCACCGGCTACGAGGGCAAGCCGGCCTATCCCGAGTACCACGACATCGTGCAGACGATGGCCGGCTTGGGGGAGTCGAACGGCTGCGGTCGGGCGATGTGGGAGCACGAGGAGCAGCACGATCGCTACGGCACCCCGATGGCACTGATGCTGTTGCCGTTCTGGACCGACGGGTGCATCGGCTCGATGGAGGGCCTCTACTTCGAGGCGTCGGCCACCACCCCGTTCCACTTCCTCAACCAGGACGAGCTGTCGACGGCGCCGTCGAACGCCCAGCGCGACCTCCCCTACCAGCCGGGCGCCCCCACGGCCGAGGAGTTCGATCTCGGGGTCGACCACCTCCAGATGTTCGGTGTCCGGTACTACATGGCCATCTCCGACGGGATGATCGCCCAGGCCCGGGCCAACCCGGACCTGACCGAGTTGGCCACCTCCGGACCGTGGGTCGTGTTCGAGGTGCTCGACGCACCGCTGGTCGAGCCGCTCGAGAACGAGCCGGCCGTGCTCACCGGAGTCTCACCGCACGACTGGTTGGATGCGGTGGAGGACTGGTACCTCGACCCGACCCAGTGGAGCGTGTACCCCGCGGCCGGTGGCCCGCAGGAGTGGCAACGGATCCCCGAGGGGACGACACCGACGGAGGTGCCGACCACGCCGGTGGCCGTGACCGATGTCCGCACCGGCACCGACACGATCGAGTTCGACGTCACCGACGTCGGCCAACCGGTGCTGGTGAAGGCGTCCTACTTCCCGAACTGGAAGGCCGAGGGGGCCGAGGGCCCGTGGCGGGTCGGTCCCAACCTGATGGTCGTGGTGCCGACCTCCACCCACGTCGAGCTGCACTACGGCACCACTCCGGTCGAGTGGGCCGGTTGGGGCGTCACCCTCTTGGGTCTCGTCGGGCTGGTGCTGCTGATCCGGGCAGGCCCGCTCGCGATGCCCGAGCCGCGTCCGTGGCGACGTCGCTCGACCGACGACGCCGCATCGATGCCATCGACCGACCCCGACCTGCCCCTGCTCCGGGACTGGGACTCGAGCCCGCCCGCGCCGGCAACGGGGCCCGCCACCTCTCCCACGCCAACGGTGGTCGCCGACGATGAGCACGAGGACGTGGACCTGCCACTGCCTCCGCCGCCGACGAGCCCGACCCACGAGGGCAGGAGGGACACGAAGGTTCCGGCGTCGTCGATCGATCCGACGGCGCTGATCCTCGGCGACTTCGCGGATCCACCGCCCTCGGCACCGGCCGAACCTCCCGGGCCGACCTCGCGGCCGTCGGAACCGCCCGTCGATGAGACGTGACCTCTGGCGGACCGTGGGCGTCGGCTCCGCCGCCAGCCTCCTCACCGCGTTGGCGTTGTCGCGCTGGATCCGGGGCCTGTCGCCCCTCCGGGCCGACCTGGTCCGCCGCCACCCACGCGGTGAACCGCCCGGCACCACCCGCCTGACCGTCGTCGTCCCGGCCTTCATGGAGCAGGGCCGCATCGGCACGACGGTGCTCCGCCTGCAGGCCGCCCTCGACACCGTGGCCGCCTACGGGGGTCTCGAGGTGCTCGTCGTCGATGACGGTTCGACCGACGGCACCGCGTCGGAGGCCGAGGCCGCCGGTGCCGTGGTGGTCCGCCACGCCGAGAACCGGGGCAAGGGGGCCGCCGTGCGTTCCGGGGTGCTCGAAGCGCGAGGGCGCACGATCGTGTTCACCGACGCCGACCTGGCCTACGCCCCTGAGCAGATCCCCGGGCTCGTCGAGCTGGTCGAGGCCGGCTGGGACGTCGTCGTCGGCAGCCGCCGCCACACGGACACGACCACGCTGGTGCGGGCCCGGCGCCTGCGCGAGATCGGCGGGAGGGGCATCAACCTGCTCACCCGGGCGGTGCTGCTCGGCCAGCACCGCGACACCCAGTGCGGGCTGAAGGCGTTCCGGTCCGACGTGGCCCGGCTGATCTTCGCCCACACCCGGGTCGACGGCTTCGCCTTCGACGTGGAGGTGTTCCACCTGGTCGAGCGCTACCACCTCTCGCTCACCGAGGTGCCGGTGACCGTCGAGAACTCCGGGTGGTCGACGGTGCACGTCCTGCGCGACGCCCTCCGCCTCGTGCGGGACCTGTTCCGGGTGCGGCAGTGGTCGGTGGAGGGACGCTACGACCTGACCGCCGACGACCTGCTCGATGCGGGCCGAGGGGCCCGCTCGACCCCCGATTGAGGCGCGTCCGGCCTCAACTAGGGTCCCTGGCCATGGCCACCATCGACGCCGCCTCGCTCGACGCCATCTTCAAGGCCTACGACATCCGGGGCACGGTCCCTGACCAGCTCGACGCCGACGTCGTGGAACGGATCGGCGCTGCCTTCGCCCGATTCGCGGCCGACACGACCGGGGCCGCATCGATCCTGATCGCCCACGACATGCGGCCGTCGGGCCCCGAGTTCGCCGACGCTTTCGCCCGGGGAGCCACCGCCCAGGGGGTCGACGTGGTCCACCTCGGGCTGCTCTCGACCGATGCCCTCTTCTTCTCCGCCGGACACTTCGACGCCCCGGGCGCCATGCTCACCGCATCCCACAACCCGGCCCAGTACAACGGCGCAAAGCTCTGCCTGGCCGGGGCTCGGCCAGTGGGGGAGGACACGGGTCTCTCCCGGATCAAGGCCGACACGGCCGCCGGGCTCGACCCGGTCGCCACGCCGGGCACCGTCTCGAGCCGCGCTGATGCACTCGAGGCCTTCGTGGCCCACGCCCACTCGTTCGTCGATCTCGGCGTGCTCCGACCCCTGAAGGTCGTGGCCGACACCGCCAACGGCATGGGAGGGCTGACCGCTCCCGCCGTGTTCGAAGGCCTTCCCTTCTCGCTCGACGTCCTCTACGGAG
>DATDIY010000122.1:0-3442 GCA_036520815.1 Acidimicrobiales bacterium | reverse complement strand
GTGGCTGCGGACCCGAACTCTGACACGACCTCGTCGGCCCTGCCCACGGGGCGCGACGTCACGCTCGAGCTCGGTCGGTTCGTGGCGGCCTCGCCCTCGCCTTACCACGTCGCCGTCGAGGTCGTCCGCCGTCTGGAGGCCGAGGGCTTCGCCGTGATCGACGAACGGCAGGCCTGGCCCGCCGCGCCCGGGCGGTACGCGCTCGTCCGTGGCGGAACCGTCGTGGCCTGGGCGACCGACGCGGGACGCTCCGCCGCGCACGGGTTCCGCATCGTCGGCGCCCACACCGACTCCCCCAATCTGCGGGTGCGGCCCCGACCTGACACCGGAGCTGTCGGCTTCCGCCAGCTCGGCGTGGAGGTCTACGGAGGCGCGCTCCTCAACTCGTGGCTCGACCGCGACCTCGGCCTGTCCGGTCGCATCGCCGTCGCCGGACCCGGCGGCGCCCCGCAGCTCCGGCTGTTCCGGGTCGACGAGCCGCTCCTGCGGATTCCCCAGCTCGCCATCCACCTCGACCGACAGGTCAACGCCGACGGCCTGAAGGTCGACCCCCAGCAGCACCTGGTGCCGGTGTGGGGCACCGGCACCGCCCACGAAGGCGACTTCCGCCAGTTCCTCGCCGACCAGGTGGGTGTCGGGTCCGACGACGTCCTCGGTTGGGACGCAATGGTCCACGACCTCACCGGGCCGACGCTGCTCGGCACCGACCGCTCGCTGTTCGCCGCGCCCCGCATCGACAACCAGCTCTCGTGCCACGCCGCCACCGCGGCGCTGACCCGCGCGGTCGGGAGCGACACCGAAGGCCCGGTCCCCGTGATCTGCCTGTTCGACCACGAGGAGGTCGGCAGCGAGACGGCGAGCGGCGCCGGCAGCTCGGTGCTGCCCACCGTGCTCGAACGCATCGCCATCGCCTCCGGACTCGACCGCGACCGCTGGTTCGCCGCGCTCGCCGCCTCTGCCTGCCTCTCGGCCGACGGGGCCCACGCCACCCACCCCAACTACGTGGGCCGCCACGAGCCCGGCCACCTGATCTCCGTCAACGGCGGGCCCGTGGTGAAGCACAACGCCAATGCCCGCTACGCCACCGACGCCGCCGGTGTCGCCCTCGTCGCCACCGCCGCACGCCAGGCCGGCGTGCCGCTCCAGCACTTCGTCACCCGCGGCGACATGCCCTGTGGGTCGACCATCGGGCCCGTCACGGCTGCCCGGCTCGGCATCACCACCGTCGACGTCGGGGTGGCCCAGCTGTCGATGCACTCGGCGCGCGAGCTCTGCGGCGCCGACGACCCCGCTCGGTTCGTCGACCTCCTGGGCGAGCTCCTCGTCCTGACGTCGGCCACCGTCGGGCCCGCCTCGTGACCCGGAGGTTCCCGCTCCGCAACATCGTGACGGCCGGCGTGCTGGCTGGGGTCGTCGTACTGGCGGCGGCGTGCGGCGGAGGCGACGACGAACAACCGTCCGTCACCCTTCCGTCGTCGCTGACCGCCCCGACGACCACGCCGGGCGCCATCCCCAGCACCCAGGCACCGGCGACGACCACGGCGCCGGAACGGCCTCGACCCGATGGCTCCCCTGGGATCTCCGCCGTCCGCGCCGAGCTGGCCCAACCCGGCTGCGCCAACGGCGCCACCGGCGTCGTCGTCACCGTCGAGCTGGCGCCGGAGCCGCCGGTGCGAGCAGTCACCGCCTTCCTCGACGGTTCGACCACGGCCGCCGCGGCGGTGAACGGGCCGGCCAGCGCCCTCACCGTGCCCAGCGTCCCGTGCGACGGCGTGGTGCATTCGATACTCGTCATCGCCACCGGCGAGAACCGCGTCTCGACCACCGAGGCCGTCGCCATCCGGACGCCCACCGCGAGCTGACCGTGGACCTCCCCGAGGCCCTCGCCGTGCTGGGCCTCCGCCCCGGCGTCCCGATGGCCGACGTGCGCGACCGCTATCGGTCGCTGGTGCGCCAGTCCCATCCCGACCTGGTCACCACCGAGGCTGGACGCGAGGAGGCCAACGCCGTCACGGCCCGCATCACCGCCGCCTTCGCCGTCGTGCGGCGGGCGGTCATCGAAGCCGACGGCGACGCCGTCCCCGAGCCGGCCGCGCCGACGGGCCCGGCGGATGTGGGGGCACCGGCCCCTCCTCGGCCGTGGGAGGTCGACGCGGTCGAGGCCGATGCCGACGGCGACACCATCTTCATCGCTGCACCGCCCGATGAGGCCTACGCCCTTCTCCTCGACGCCGCCGCCCAGCTCGGGGGCATCGGCTATGTCGACCGACGCCTCGGCATCCTCGAGGTGATCGTGCGCTTCGAAGGGGGTCCGTCGTGCTCGGTGCTGGTGACCCTGCAGGGGCGGGCGTTCGGCACGGACGCCTTCTGCACGATGGAGTCGATCGAGGCCGCCCCCACTCCGTCGATCCGCCCCGTGGTGGACGCGCTCGTCGCGGAGCTCCAACGACCCTCCTGACCTGGGACGACGCGCCGACCATCCGCGATCGAGCGTTGTCGCGCGACGAACATGGTCGGCGACGGAGGATCCGCGTCGCGGAGGGGCCAGCCATGGACGTGACCAGCCGAGCTTGGATGTTGGAACCCGTCGAGTTCCATCGTGATTTCGAAGCCTTGCTCGCCGCGCCGGACGGCCTGGTCGAGATCCGGGACCGGGCCCTCGCCCTCTGGAACAGCGGCGACGCCGTCGTGCGCTCGTACGTGGAGCTCCTCCCTGTCGATCCCGACGGCTGGCGCTGCGAGTGCGAGGACGCCCATCTCGTCGAGTGGTACCGGATGCTGATGGCGGCCTACCTGCTCCCGATGCCGTCGCTCCCCCGGCCTGACCTCGTGCGCCACGGCTTCCCCACCCTCGGCTGGCACGCCGCCGAGGCCCGCCGGGTGGCACGCGGCCGCGAGCTCGTCACCCTCGCCGAGCGCCACCTCGACGACGAGGTGCTCGAGCGTCTCCTCCTTCGATTCGGCTGGAACGAGAAGGGCTGGCTCGACCACGAGGACCTCCTCGACACCCTCGACCGGCTGTGTCGGTTGGAGCGGGACGACTTCCGCGAGCGCCGGGAGCTGGTGCCGGTCGTCGACTCGGTCTTCGAGGTGTTCGAGCTCGCTGCCACCAAGCCCGACCACGTGATGCTCGTCCTCTCCGACAACTGAGCGGCGAGCGGCGGCGGGCACCGCGGTTCTCCTCCGACCTCTCGCGATTTCTTTGATTCTCTGTTGCGCGCGGGCGTTCGATGGGGCATACTGGTGTTCTTCCCCCTCGATGCCATCGTTCGCTCGTTGTCGTGAGCGCCGGGTGGTGTCCTTCGTTCGGTTTCCGGTGCGAGGTCCGAGATGGGTCACGGGGAAGACAACACGAGCAGTTCCGAAACGGCTCGCCGTGAGCCGCGGCCGGTGGGTGTCGGGGTGCGGCCTCTGGCGGTGCTGGCGGCTGAGGTCGGCTCGG
>DATDIY010000121.1:0-16388 GCA_036520815.1 Acidimicrobiales bacterium | reverse complement strand
GAGCTGACGAATCAGATCGCGCAAGGGGTCGCCTGCACCTCCTCGACGACGGCGGACGTGCTCGAACCCCGGCGTCAGAAGAGGTCGAGCGTCATCACGTCGGCGTCGGTCGGATCCATGAGCTGGTCCATGTTGGCCATGAGGTCCTCGGGGGTCTCATCGCCGGTGACGGTGATGCCCTTGGTCTGGATGATGGCCATCCGCTTGGCGATCCTGCCGCCGCACACGATCACCTCGCCGTTCAGCGGGCAGCTCTCGTGGGCGAGGAACCCGACCGCGGCCGAGGCGTACTGCGGGAGCATGGCGTCGTAGAACTCGCCCTGGAAGCTGTCCTCGGGTGCGTCGAACGTCTTGGCCAGGACCTCGGGCGAGCACATGCGGGTCATGCCGCGAGGCGAGATGCCGTTGACCCGGATGCCGAACAGGCGGCCGTTGAGCGCCAGGTTCTTGGTGAACGCGAAGACAGCGCCCTTCGCCGAGCCGTAGTCGACGTTCTTCGGGATGTTCCCGATGATCGACTCCGAGGCGGTGTTGACGATGCAGCCGTTGCGGGCCTGCTTGAGGTGCGGCCAGGCGGCCCTCGACGTGTTCACCGTGCCGAAGTAGTGGGTCTCGATCATCTTTCGGAACTGCCCGTCGGGAACGTCGTCGATCCACTCGACGTTCGAGATGCCGGCGTTGTTGACCAGCACGTCGACCCCACCGAAGGCATCGAGGGCCGTCTGCACGATCTTGGCTGCGCCGGCCTCGTCGGAGACGTCGGCGAAGCAGGCCACCGCTTCGCCACCGGCGTCGGTGATCTCGGCCACGACCGACTCTGCTGGCTCGGGCGACGAGCCGGAGCCATCGAGCTCGACGCCGTAGTCGGCGACGACGACCCTGGCCCCGCGGGCGCCCAGCAGCTTGGCGTGCTGACGGCCGAAGCCCCTCCCGCCGCCGGTCACGATCACCGACCGACCGTCGAATCGAAGTTCGTCCACGCGTGTTCCCCCAGTGAGTCCGAGACAAGACCGGCACCGCGACGGTGTCGGCCGAGCCGAGATCGGCTCGCAAGCTCCGTGAGCGTACGTGGAGTGGTGGTCGGCGATCCCGCTTCGGGCCCCACTCGAGGAGCGCGGCGCGTGGAATGACGCGTCGCGTGCGCCACCACATGCCAGCATCGAAGGGAACGAGGAGGGGGACATGCGCGAACAGGACCGCAGTCCAAGTGGTGGCGAGTCGCAGGGGCTCAAGCTCAGCGGAGGGGCTATCGCATCCCTCGGGGGTCTCGCTCTGCTGGTCATCTTCATGCTGCAGAACCGCGACGATGTGGACATCGACTTCCTCGCCTGGGGCTTCACGTGGCCGTTGTGGCTCGTGATCCTGGTGTCGGCGGTGGTGGGCGCGTTCGTGTGGTTCGGCCTCGGTGTGCTTCGTCGTCACCGACGCCGGCAGGAGCGGCGTTCCTGATCCACCGCTCGCTGGCTCAACCTCGGCGGTCCGGATACCGATCCAGAAGAGATGTCGGACGCAGGTCCCGAGCCGCCGCATCGGGGGTCCGTGCCTCGGTGAGGATCCGACGGTGCGAGGACGCCAGTCCCGAGGGGCTCTGCCTCTACGGGGTGGAGTTCGTCGAGCTCGACCGCGTTTTCAAGCTCTTCCTCGAGGAGCGGCTGCGCACCGGGCGTCCCGACGAGGAGCTCTGGTCCCTTTCTTTATAGCGGCCGAACCAGCGATCGTCAGGTCCTGAGCCTCGGGGCAGATCGCCGGGCTGTCCGCAGCCTCAAGGTGCGATGTTCTGGTTGACCCGGAAGACGTTCCCGGGGTCGTACCGGCGCTTCAACTCGAGAAGTCGCTCGTAGTTCTCGCCGTAGTTCGCTCTGACACGGTCGGTGTCGTCGTCGTCCATGAAGTTGATGTAGCCACCGGCTTCGGAGTGGGGGGCGATGGCGTCGGAGTAGTCGCGCACCCACCGGATGTTCCCGTCGTCGTCGTCGGGTTCGCCCCAGGCTGACACGATGACCATGGCGAAGTTGGCGTCGCGATGGCCGAACGCCGTGGCACCCGGGGCGATCGTGTGGCAGACACCATCGATGGGATAGAGGTGCATGGTCGAACTGGCTGTCGGAGCCTTCGGACCGTGCTCGACGTGGGCGGCGATCGCGTCGTCGGTGAGCTCCTTCACGAAGTTGCCCTTCCAGTACTGACGGATCCCCTTGGGGAAGAGCCCGTCGAACGCCGCGTTGATGGCCGGATATGGCACGGGCCCGACGAGCTCGGCCTTCACCTCGGCGACCTCGTGGAAGGCCCGGAACTGACGCTCGCCCTCCTCGATGGGACCGGCCCAGCACGCCACGATCGCCGTGAACATGTCGCCGTGCCTGTCCTCCGGGATGAACGGGAGCGGCGGAGCGATCTGGAACGCCGGGAAGGCCCCCATCTCGTCAGGGGCGTCCGCGATGAAGTCCCGGTAGAAGCGGAGGATGGTCTCGGCCTCCTCGATCTCGTAGAACATCGGACCCCAGTAGACGTCTCGCACCGGGTGGACCCGGTACTCCAGCGACGTGCACACCCCGAAGTTCCCGCCGCCACCCCGGAGGGCCCAGAAGAGGTCGGCGTTGTCCTGCTCACTGGCGACCTCGACCTGGCCGTCGGCGGTCACCACGTCGGCCGACACGAGGTTGTCGAGCGAGAGTCCGAAGCCTCGCGAGAGGTAGCCGAGTCCGCCGCCCAACGTGAGACCGGCGAGCCCCGTCGTCGAGATGATCCCCCCGGTGGTCGCGAGCCCGTAGGCGTGGGTTGCGGCGTTGAAGTCGCCCCAGGTGGCACCGCCCTCCGCTCGGGCGGTCGCTGCACGGGGGTCCACCCGGACGCTGCGCATCCCGGAGAAGTCGATGACGACCCCGTCGTCGTTGGTTCCGAAGCCCGGGCCGCTGTGGCCACCCCCTCGGATCGAAAGTGCAAGGTCGTTGTCCCGGGCGTAGTCGACCACCGCCATGACGTCTCCGGCGTTGGCCACCCGTACCACGGCGGCCGGGCGCCGATCGATCATGCCGTTGTGGACCAGTCGCGCATCCTCGTAGCCGACATCCTGCGGGGTGACCACCTCCCCGTGCACCCGCGCCTGCAGCTCGGCCAGCGTCATCGTGCCCATGGGGCCTCCCCGTTCCGTGTCGGAACCCGCGTGCCTCAGTCGGGTGTAACACGGCACGCAGTCGGGTGGAAGAGTGAACGATGCGGCCAGGACGGCGATTCGGGTGAGCCGGGACGGGGCCGACGTCGCCCCGCGCTCGGTTCACGGCGCCGAGCGTCCGATGGTGGCGACGACGGCACGGTGGTCGGAGCTCGTGATCGACACGTCCTTCACCATGGCGACGGCCAGGTCGTCCGACACCAGGACGTGGTCGATCAGAGCGAACGGCGGCAAGCGACTTCCGGCGGGCCAGGTCGCGGTCCAGCCGCGTCCGGTTGCCAGATGGGCATCGGTGAACCCGGCCTCGAGCAGCTCTCGGAAGGGCTGGTGCTGGCGAGTGGCGTTGAAGTCGCCCGCCAGAATCACCGGTCCCTCGATGGCCTCCACGGTCGAGCGCAGGGCATCGAGCTGGTCCTCGAGCGCGTCGACGTCGACGAGAGGTTGCGTGGTGTGCACGGCGATGACGGTCGTGGGACCAGACGGGAGCTCGACCGTGGCTCGAGCCATCCTGGCTCCCGCGAGCTCCAGCACCCCGGTGTCGCGCAGCGGGAAACGGCTGTAGATCGCGGAGCCGAAGACACCGACCCGCGGGTTCTCGACGCGGTACGGGTAGCGCTCGGCGACACCCGCGGCGCGCAGTGCGTCCTGACCGGCCGGTGTGAGCTCGAGCACGTTCATCACATCGGCATCGATCGCCAGCAGGTCCTGTGCCGCTCGCTCGAGGTTTGGGTTCGGCGCAGCGATGTTCGCCGAGGCCACCACCGTCGTGGGTCCGTTCACCTCGGCGGGGGTCGACCACCACCGGAGGTCGGGAGCCGCCCAGACCAGCAGCACCACGATGAGCACGACATCGACGGCGACCAGTGCGTAGGTCCGCAGGACGGCGCCCGCCACCAGGGCGACGAGGCACGGCACCACGAACCAGATGGTGAGCGTTGCCGCGGCGAAGAGGATCGACAGGCGGTCGGTGAGCCCGACGAGCCGGGCCACGACGAACACCCCGACCGCCGCGGTCAGACCCCACGCCGTCCAGACGGCGATTCGGCGCACGAGGTCGATCGCCGGCATCCCTCGGGTCGGAGAAGGTTCGGTCGCGTCGATCGGGCGACCGTACGACAGGACTGCGTCGAAACGATGGCGGGTCGCACCGCGCGCCGAGGGGAGGCCCTGGAATCAGCTCGCCGCCGCCGCCGACGAGCGACGATGATGATGGCGATGCACACATTCGACACCGACTACCTGGTGGTGGGCGCCGGGGCGATGGGGATGGCGTTCACCGACGCCCTGATCGATCACGCCGACGTGCACGTGACCCTGGTCGATCGACGCCACGCGCCGGGCGGTCACTGGCAGGACGCCTACCCCTTCGTGCAGCTCCATCAGGCCTCGCTCTTCTACGGCGTGGCGTCCACGGTGCTCGGCGCAGGCGAACGACAGGTGAGCGGGCCCGAGGAGGGCCTGCAGGAACGGGCTCGGCGCCCGGAGATCCAGAGCTACTACGACGACATCCTGCGTCGCCGATTCCTCGGATCAGGCCGGGTGTCGTTCCTCTCCGGGCACGAGTACCGCGCCGGGAGCGACCGCCCGGTCGTGGTTTCGCGGTTGACCGGAGCGTCCGTCGAGGTGAACGTGAGGCGGCGCGTCGTCGATGCCACGTATCTCGCTCCGACGATCCCGGCGACCACACCGCCGCCGTTCGGCGTCGCCGACGGTGTGCGGGAGGTGCCCGTCGGCGGGTTGGCCTCCGTCGTCGATGCCCCGAGCACCTACGTGATCGTCGGTTCCGGGAAGACCGCCACCGATGCCATCGTGTGGCTGCTGGTCAACGGCCTCGACCCGGACCGCATCCTCTGGATCCGGCCGCGGGAGCCGTGGATGCTCAACCGTGCCAGGGTCCAGCCTGACCCCGTGGTGGCTTTCGGTCTGGCCGCCGACACCATGGCGGCGGCCGCCGAGGCCACCACCCCCGACGACCTGTTCCTGCGCCTGGAAGCCGCCGACGTGATGGTGCGGATCGATCCGCAGAGGGTGCCGACCATGGCGAAGACCCCCACGCTCGGAGCCTGGGAGCTCGACCTGTTGCGGACGGTCGAGAACGTCGTCCGCCTGGGTCACGTCCGCCGTGTGGTCCCGGGCGAGATCGTGCTCGAGGGCGGGATCGTCCCTCTGGAGCGCGACGCCCTGGTCGTGCACTGCGCCGCCTCGGGCCTGCAGAACCCGCCGACGGTGCCGATCTGGGGCCCCGACGCCATCCGGCTCCAGACCACCAGGGTCGGCTTCCCGTGCTTCTGCGCGGCGCTCGCCGGCTACGTGGAGGCGACGCGTGACGACGACCGTGAACGCAACCGACTCTGCCCACCCAACATGTACGGCAACAGCCTCGCCCAGTGGGCCGAGATGCAGGTTCGCGGGGCGCGGGCAGCGGCCACGTACGGAGCCGAACCGGACATCGCAGCGTGGGCCAACGGGTGCGCGCTGAACCCGGCTCGGGCCGATGAGGTCCAGCGGGCCGATCCGGCGGTGCGGGCCGAGGCGGGCCGCCTGGCGCACCACGTCGAAGGTGGTCTCGCCCGTCTCACCGAGTTCTCCGGAGTGTCGCTGCCTGTTCGCGAGTAGCGGGAGCGGCCAGGCCCTCCCCGGCATAATGCAATAAGTGGTTGCGCATAGCCTCGCGGTCGGGCACACTCTCATGCAACCAATGGTTGCGTAAGAGGGAGTGTCGATGGAGTACGGGAAGATCGAGCGCGAGATCCGGATCGAGGCCTCACCGGCCACCGTCTACGAGGTGATCACCAGTCCGGAGCACTTGAAGGAGTGGTGGCCCGACGAGGCGGTGATCGAACCGACCCCCGGAGCCGTCGGTGAGCTGGTCTTCGGTGACCGTGCGTCGGGCGAGGCCCACATCCCGGAGGTCACCGTCGTCGAGGCCGACCCGACCCGGCTCTTCTCGTTCCGGTGGGTCTATCCCGAGGGCGAGGACGCCAGGGAGGGCAACTCGCTGCTGGTCCGCTTCGAGCTGACCGCCAGCGGTGGCGGCACCCTCCTGCGGATGACCGAGACCGGGTTCCGCGAGAAGGGCTGGGAGGTCGCCGTGCTCGAAGAGCAGTACCGCGAACACTGCGATGGCTGGGACCACTTCCTGCCCCGTCTCGTCACCTACGCCGCGAAAGTCGGGGCGGGTTCGTGACCGTCGTCGTGGACGACGACCTGTGGTCGGCCGTGGGTGACCCGACCCGACGCCGGCTGCTCGATCTCCTGCTCGTCGACGGCCACGGGACGGCCACCTCGCTGAGCGAGCAGCTGCCCGTCACCCGTCAGGCCGTGGCCAAGCACCTGGCCCTGCTCGACCGGGTCGGGCTCGTCCACGGCGCCGTCGCCGGCCGTGAGCGTCGTTTCTGGGTCGACGACGTCCAGCTGGCCCGGGCCGCCGAGCAACTGGCCTCGGTCGGTTCGAGCTGGGACGGGCGGCTCCGCCGCATCGCCCACATCGCCGAACGCATCGAGCGCCAGGCGCAGTCACCGAAGCAACGACCGAGGAGAGAGAGATGACCGACATCCACCACCGCATCGGGGTCGTGTCGTCGTCGACCGACGACGTGCACGCCGCCCTCACCACCATCGACGGCCTGGCCGGTTGGTGGACCACCGACACCACTGGTGATCCCGGCCTCGGCGGGAAGATCGCCTTCCGGTTCCCCCCGGGCGGGTTCGACATGGAGGTCATCGAGCTCGCGCCGGGCGAGCGCGTCCGCTGGCGGGTCGTCGACGGCCCACCCGAGTGGATCGGCACCACCATCGACTGGCGCCTCTCCCGGACCGACGGATACACGATCGTGCTGTTCGCTCACGAGGGCTGGGCCGAGCCGGTCGAGTTCCTGTACCACTGCAGCACCAAGTGGGCGGTGTACCTGTTGAGCCTCAAGGCCCTTGTGGAGACCGGGGCCGGCGCGCCCTCGCCGAACGACGTCGCGATCAGCGACTGGCACTGAGGCGGGCCCGGGCCGATTCTCCGTCGCGGGGATGAACGTTTGCCTACATTCTGGCCAACGAACGGAGCTCCCTCCTACCTGCCGGCAGGTTTCGGGAGGGGCCTGCGCAGCTGAGGGAGGGAACCGATGGCCAAGAAGAAGGGCAAGAAGAAGGACAAGAAGAAGAAGGGCAAGAAGGGCAAGAAGAAGTAGCGACGGCACGGTGCCGGGGCTGCTCTCTGCAGTCCCGGCACCGGCACCGGTAGCGTTCGGCGGCATGCCCCACGCTTCGCTGAACGGGATCGACGTGTACTACGAGCGTTCAGGCGAGGGTCCGACGCTGCTCTACTTCAATGGGACAGGCGCAACGCTCGAGTCGAGCCGGCTGAGCATCGACCCTTACACGAAGCACTTCGACGTGGTCGTCCACGATCAGCGTGGACTCGGAGCGACGGAGGCGCCCCCTGGGCCCTACACGATGGCGGACTACGCGACCGACGGTCGGGCGCTACTCGACCACCTCGGGCTCGACCGGGTCCGGGTCGTCGGCACCAGCTTCGGGGGCATGGTCGCCCAGGAGTTCGCCATCACCTTCCCGGAGCGGGTCGAGCGCCTGGCGCTGCTCTGCACCTCCGCCGGTGGCAAGGGCGGATCGTCCTATCCGCTGGGGGAGCTGGCTGCGCTTCCCCCGGCGGAGCGCAGGGCCAAGGGCATGAGCGTCGTCGACAGTCGTTGGACCGAGGAGTGGCTCGCCGAGCACGAGCTCGACCGCATGATCGCCGACGTCATCTCGACGGCGGTGTCGGCGGAGCCGGGGAGTGACCGGGAGCGCGGCGAGAAGGGCCAGGTCGCGGCCCGGGCCGACCACGACGCCTGGGACCGGCTGCCGCTCATCACCGCCCCGACCCTCGTGGCCGCAGGCCGCTACGACGGCGTCGCTCCTCTGGCGAACAGCGAGGCGATCGCCTCCCGCATCCCCGGCGCCGAGCTCAGGGCCTACGAGGGCGGCCACGTCTTCTTCTTCCAGGATCCGACCGCGATCCCGGAGATCATCGAGTTCCTGAACGGCTGACCGGGTCGACCAGGGCCGGTCGGAACGCCGACAGGTCCGACCGCGCGCGGAGACCGGAGGCCGTGGGTGCCAACCTGGGTCGATGGCGCGGCGTTCCCTTCGTGGAGCCGGCCCCCGGGAGCGGGGTCTCGTGGCGGTCCTGTGCGGTCTCGTCGTGATCGGCGTGGTCACGACCGTCGCGGTCGTGGTGGCCCTCAGGTCGGCGACCTCCTCGGCCGACTCGGGAGCGCGGGCCGACCCGGTGGCGCCCTCGGTCTCGTCGTCGACGACGAGGAGCACGGTGGCTCCGACGACGACCGCTGCTCCTCCGGTGTGCGATCGGCGTCCTCAGCTCGACGCCCGTGGTGCGGAGATCTCCCCGGAGTGGGCGAGTCGGATCCGGGCTGCCGTGGACGACCCGTCCTGGGGTGACGTGCAGCGATCGATCTCCGTGTGGGTCGAGGGCCACGGCGAGATCGTGGCCGTGGAACCCGACCTCGCCCTGCTCCCCGCCTCCAACGAGAAGGTGCTGACCGCGCTGGGTGCGCGACTCCTCCTCGATCCGGCTGCTCGGTTCCGCACCGAGGTGCGGCTCGCCGGCGCGCACCTCGTCCTCATCGCCGACGGCGACCCCACGCTCCGCTCGCGGGGACCGCACTCGCTCGCCGCCCTGGCCCAGCAGGTGCGTGCCGCCGGCGTGTCGCAGGTCGCTGGCGTGCGAGTCGACGCGTCGCGCTTCGAGTCGGCGACGACCGCGCGCGGCTGGCAGGACTGGCAGGTGCCCACCTATGTCGGACCGATGTCGGCGCTCGTGGTCGACGACAACCGAGGTCGTACCGACGCCGCCTACCTCGCCGACCCGACCCTCGGCAATGGCGAAGCGTTCGCCGCCGCGCTCCGCGCCGTCGGGGTCCGCGTGGCCGGCCCGGTGAGCCATGGCTCGGCCGACGCGGCGGCCTCCGTGGTCGCCGGCCTCGATTCACCGACGTTCGCCGAGCTCAGCCACGACATGCTGCTCGGCAGCGACAACGAGATCGCCGAGTCGCTCGTGCGCCAGATCGGCGGCGGCACCACCGACGCGGGGACGGCACGCATCACGGAGGCACTCGCACCGTGGTGCCTCCATCTCACGGGGGATGCCGCCGACGGCTCGGGGCTGTCGCGTGAGGACCGGCGCTCAGCTCGCGAGTGGCGGCGCCTGCTCCAGGTGGCACTGGAGCGACCGTGGGCGAGCCAGGTGTGGGCGGGTCTCCCGGTCGCCGGTCGCACCGGGACCCTCAGCGGTCGGCTCGCAGGCCCGGCGACGAACGGCAACGTCATGGCCAAGACGGGGACGATCATCGGTGGCAGCGCCCTCTCCGGCTACGCCACGACCCCCGACGGGCGTCAGGTGGTCTTCTCCGTCCTCGTCAACGGCGAACCTGCCTCCGCGGCGCGAACGGTCGGCGCCATCGACCGCCTGGTCACCGCCGTCGTCGCCGGTTGAGGTGTCGCGCTCGACGGCGAGCCTTCAGGTCCCTGGTGCGGCGCGGGGAAGGTCGATGCCCGGTCGACCTTGGCGACGAACCTCGACGTCGAGGCGCGTAGCAGCGCGCTGTAGTCCGGGGCGAAGGTGACCTCGTCACCGACGGCGAGGTCGTGATCGCCCAGATCGACCACCAGGTGATCGCTGCTCGCTCCCAGCACGCTCATGCCCGCAGGTGGGGTGAGCCCCGCCGGATCGACGTCCTGGCGCCCGAGGGCGAGGATCGCCTGTCGACGGGTGGCCGCGGCCTGGTGGGCCGGCCGTGGTTCCCCGAACGCTGTCTGGGCCAGCTGGCCCCAGGGCCGGGTCGGCTTGGTCGCGACCTCGATCACCTCGGCGACGACTCGGAACGCGTCGCCGCGCAGCCCGGCGATCGGGCGGCGGTCGAGAGGGTCGACACCGAGAAGGATCGCCTCTCCCAGTCGGAGCTCGTCGATCCGACCGACGTCATCGGTCGCCAGTGCCCAGCCGAGGCTGGCCGAGTTCCCACCGGAGACGGTGGAGAGCTTGTGCCCGCACGCGGCCTCGACCTCCTCGGCCAACCCGGAGAGCTCGTCCATCTTCGCCTGGTCCGGGACCACACCGTTCTGGCACGCCAGGTTGGTGCCGATGCCGGCGAGCGAGAGTCCCGGGAGGCTCCGCACGAAGCGCGCCACGCTCACGACGTCGACCGCGTCCACTCCCTCGCGGAGGTCACCCAGCTCCACCATCACCACGACGGAGTGGAGTTGGTTCAGCCGGGAGGCGGCTGCCGACAGGGCCTCGAGCACCACCGACTCGGTGTTGAGGCTCACGTCGGCCGAGCGAACGACCGCGTCGACCTGGCTGAGCATGGGGGAGCGCACGAGCGTGAGTGGCGTGGTGATGCCGGTGCTTCGAAGGGAGCCGAGGCTCTCGATCCTGGAGTCGCCCAGTCCGGCGACCCCGGCCTCGATGAGCGCCGTCGCCACGCGATCCCAGGCGACGACCGCCTTGGTCACGGCGACCACCCGGATCCCTCTCGGGGCGAGCGCGTCGACGAGGTGGCGTGCGTTGTGGCGGACCGCTTCGAGGTCGACCTCGAGGCGGGGTGTGCTCACCGGGAAGCGACAGCGAGGGGGATGGTGAGCTCGGGGAAGGCGAGCAACACCATGTCGACCAGCCGGTTGAGCGGCCGGGTGAGGGGATCGGTGGTGGGCACGCCCAACTCGAGCTCGTAGCGGTCGATGGCGACGGTGACGTCGTCGTCGGTCATGTTCTCGTGGTTGAGGGTGAGGCCGATCACCTTCGTGTCGGCAAAGGCCTCGATGAGGCGCACCTCGCTGGCGGCGGTGGGCATCGCCACCATCGGGAAGTCGCCGAGCACCTTGCGCATCGGCGCGTGCTGGACGATCACCCCGGCCGGACGGCTCCCGCGGAGGATGTGGGCCGACGTGAGATACGCCGGGTGGCTGAGAGCGCCTTGGCCTTCGACCACGATCACGTCGGGGTCCTCGGCCTCGAAGGCGGCGACGACCTGGGCCTCGACCTCGCCCGAGCAGAACTGCGGCACCAGCGCATCGAGGGCCACGCCGTACTTGCCGCCCTGGATGAGGGTGGTCTGGCCGGTGCCGACCATCACCGCGTTGATCCCGTACTCCTGCAGTGCCTGCACCAGCAGCGTCGCCGTCGTCCGCTTGCCGATGGCGCCGTCGGTTCCCAGCACCGCGATCCGGGGACAGGGGACCTCGAAGATACGGCCCGAGAACAGCGACAGGTCCCGGGTCTCGCGAGGGCGCCGGACGTCGGTGATGGTGACGCCGGCCCGCAGGCTGGCGGCGACGAACTCGGCATCGTCGTTCAGGAACTCGTGGAGACCGTTGATGATCTGCATGCCCCGGGCGATCCCGTCGAGCAACACGACCCGCTGCGCGGCGGAGAGCAGGCCGTCGGCGGGGGCCAGGCCGCAGATCAGGAAGGCGGGGACGTGACCGGCGTGGTCGATGGCCTGGGCCAGGTCGGCGAGCACCGGAACACCGTTCGCTCGCCCATCGAGGTAGCTCCCGGCATCCACGCCCGCCCGGGTGCTGTCGATGACGCTGAGGATCTGGTAGCGCTCGGAGTGGCGAACGAGACCGTTCGCCGTCTTCCCGTCCTGCTCGCCGAACTGGCCCTCGCAGTAGACGACAGCGGAGCTGTCACTGGGTGTCTCGGGCGCTGCCCAACCGTTTCCGGGCGCGCCATAGGGGGATCTGTCCTCAGCGGAGATTGACATCGTGCTCCTCGGTAGAGCCCAGAGGAGGCGAGAGGATCGAGGCGGGTCGTGGTGACCGACGGCGAAGCGCGGCGTCTACTCCAAGTGCCGACGGCTTGCCGACCTGGCGACCGTACCAGGGCAAGGGGCCGACGAGACGAACAGGGGTGCACCCCGCCGGCTCGCCGGGCCGAGCGCGGAGCGGCGCCTGGTCAGGCCGTTGGCTTGGTCACGGGGGTGGGGCGACCGAGGAGGGCGACCCTGCAGTCGGCGCACAACCACATCTCGGGCAGCGTGCCGGGCTCGTTGGTCGGCTCCATCTCGAAGCGGCGTCGGCAACGACCGCACTGCTGCTGCGCGAGCTCTGGGGCCACCGGTGGATCAGCGCTGACATAGGGGGTCGCGGACAGATGATCGGCCACAGACGTGCTCCTCTGGTACAGGCTCAGAAGAGGCGTCGCAGTGGCGACCGATGCACGATCGTGGCCGAAGCGTCCCCGCCAAGTTGGTTGAGTCCGAGCGTACGCCCTGACGACCGAGTTGAGTTGCTGAGCTCGACCGGCGGTGTGATGGCGGCGCGGCGCGGCCGCTAGTTCCAGGCCGGCATGGGACCCCGCGTCCGCGAATAGTCACAGACGGGGCATCGGTCGTACTCCGCGTACTCAGGCTGGATCGGATGATGGACGGTCACGATGCCCGCGCATCCGGGACGTGCACAGCGAACCTCGCTCTCGACCTGATCCATCGTACGATTGTACGGCAGAAGTGACGGTCCGCCTCCGTGCCATCGGCCACGTTCCGGATGACGTCCCGGTCGTGGGATGCTCCGGGCAAGGGGATCACGCCGCTCTGGCCGGGCGATGTCGGATCCCTGCAG
Source organism: Acidimicrobiales bacterium (assembly GCA_036520815.1). Classification (GTDB taxonomy): domain Bacteria; phylum Actinomycetota; class Acidimicrobiia; order Acidimicrobiales; family Acidimicrobilacustridaceae; genus CAMFLJ01. The sequence goes on along the minus strand of DATDIY010000121.1, from coordinate 3,583 downwards.
TTGCTACTGCAGAAGGCGGTCGTTCTTCCTTCCATTGCGAGGGGTAGGGGTTGCCCATGGCTGGCCTGGCGATCATCACTGAAGCCTGCATCGATGTGAAGGACCGGGCCTGCGTCGACGTGTGTCCGGTGCAGTGCATCTACGAGTTCGACCCGACGACGAACACGCTCGTCTCCGAGGATGAAGCGGGCAGCGGGATCATCGAGACGACGCATCGAGCGAATCCAGGTGCGATCGAGGTCTTCGGCGACAGCATCCTGTACGTCAATCTGGACGAATGCACCTCGTGCACAGCCTGCTACCAGCCCGACGTCTGTCCTGTGGGAGCCATCTACTCCGAAGAACATCTCCCGGATGGCACGCCCACGTCCGCGAAGTACAACACGGCGGACCCGAACACGGGCCACGATCACACCTTCTTCGTCCAGCACAGCCGCGACGTGTTCGCCGACTAGCCGCTCCGCGAGCTCTCGGTCATGAGGCGGGCCCATCCGGCGGGTGGTGAGGCGGAGGCTGGCCAGCCGTTGACGTGACGACCGCGACCGGGCCGCGTCAGGCGGCCGGTCGTTCGCTGCCGGGTCGTGGGCGCGCGGGGTGGCGTGCGATGGCGCTCGCGTAGACCGCTTCGAAGGCCGGAACCCGTCCGTCCCACGACAGCTCGCTCGTGGCGTGTGCCAGCGCCGCGGCGCCCCGCTCGGCGACCTCCTCGGGGTGGTTCACGATCGCCACGATCGCGTCCTCGAGAGCGGCTGCGTCGTCGGGAGGAACGAGCCATCCCGTCGGCCTCCGGGGGTCGAGGTTCACCATCGAGAGCAGGCCTCCGCTGGCGCACGCGAGGACGGGCAGGCCGACGGCCATCGCTTCGAGCGGCACCTGTGGGAACGGATCGTCGACCGACGGCACCACGAGCACGTCGCAGGCGGCCAGTCCGAGAGGTAGGTCGACGTGTCCCCGCCACCCGGCGAAGTAGATGCCCTCGGCATCGACCGCCGCGGCGACCCCGGCGGGATGCTCGCCCTCCCACTCGCCCGGGTGTCCGCCCCAGATCAACAGCGAGGCCGGCTGGGTGAAGTCGGACCGCGCGGCGGCGAAGGCACGGATCAACGCTGGCACCCGCTTGAACGCGAGGAATCGACCGACGTAGATGAGGACCGTGGCATCTCCTTCGGGCCCGAGCAGCTCGTCGAGGTCGCTCTCCTCGTACGCGATCGACCCGGGTGCCCCCTCGCTCGTCCAGCCCTGCGGATCTGTGACCAGCACCCGACGGAACATCGCTCGCCGGGATGCGGCCGTGTGAGCTTCGGGGTGGAAGTGCTGGACGTCGACACCGTTCGGGATCGCCGTGACGTGTTCGGGTTCGAGGTCGAGGACCTCGATGGCGGCGGCCCGGTTCTGTGGGGAGACCGTGATCACGTGATCGGCGATCGCAGCCTGGGTTCTCAGGTGCTCCGACCAGAACTCGCCGTGTCTCCAGTGGTCCCATCGGGTGTCGTGGAGCATCCGACGCTGCTCGGGCGTGAGGGAAGTACCGTCGGCGAGCGATGCTGGCGGGGTCGAGGGCATCGTCATCAATGTCTCACCGAGGAGGGCCGCGATCGCGATCCGCTCGGCGATCGCCTCGATCAGCTTCAGCTCTGTGCCGTGGAGGTGGACCACCAGCGGGAGCCCTGGCCACCGACGGTGAATCGCGTCGAGCTGGGGTGTGAGGTGGTGCAGGTGAGCGACCGTGGCGCGCTCGGCCCCGGCCGATGCCAACACGGGCTCCCAGGCACTCGAGAGGTGTTCGAGCAGGACCGGGTCGACGGAGGCGAGAACCGCATCGGGGACGCCGGCCCGATCCTCGTAGGAGGGTTGCATGGGCGAACGGGCGGTGAAGGGATTTCCACCGGCGGCGAACGTCTCCGCCGCCTCGGAGTAGTCGAGCGCCGTCATGTCGAGCCCGGCGAAGAAGGTCACGGCCGACGTCTCGTTGCCTGCTGATCCGAGGGAACCGACAGCGAGGGAGGTGGCCCAACCCGCCCGCTCGAGGGCAGGGCTCAGGTAGCGCACCACATAGGCCGAACCGCCGCGTGGATAGAACAGCAAACCCATCACGACTGCGCGACTCTCCATCCGGCACCTTAGGTGGAGAAGGACGAGGAACGACGCGGAGATCGGCCGCCACCCCCGGCCACGCTCTCAGAGGTCGGGGTACAGCTCCCGGAACTCGTCGACCTTGCCTCCGGTGAGCTCCAGAAGCAGGCCGGTCACCCACGAGGCGGCGGGGGAGGCGAGATAGATGGCGGCCGAGGCGACGTCGTCGGGCGTGCCCATGCGTCGCATGCGGGACTGGTTGGCCAGGGTGTCGCGCATGCTCGGATCCTTGGCCGCGAAGAAGCGCGACAGCGCCTCGGTCTCGACGGCGGCAGGCAGGATGGCGTTCACCCGGATGCGGGGCCCGAGGTCGGCGGCCATCGAGAGGGTGAGCTGGGATTCAGCGGCCTTGCCGGTGTGGTGGGCGAGCGAACCACGGACCGACACCAGCGTCGTGGTCGAGCTGATGTTGATGATCGAGGCGCCCGGTCGCTCGAGCAGGTGGGGCACCGCGAGGCGGGCCAGCTCGAAGGGAACGACCACGTTGAAGTGGATGGCGTCGGTGATGTGGTCGGCGCGGGTCTCGAGGAACGGGGGTGAGATCTCGCCTCCGGCGTTGTTCACCAGGATGTCGAGGCCCCCGAACTCCTCGACGGTGCGCTCGACGAGTGCCGGGAGCCCGTCGAGGTCACGCACGTCGGCGGTGAGCGCCAGGGCTCGGCCTCCCGCCGATCGGATCTCCTCGGCGAGGGCCTGAACATCGCCCTGCGTGCGAGCGACGACGGCGACCGCCGCCCCTGCCTCCACGAAACCACGAGCGATGCCGGCTCCGATGCCTCTGCCGCCACCGGTGATCAGCGCGACGCGGTCCTTCAACGAGAAACGATCCATCGGTGTGTTCTCCCTTCCGGGCTGCCGCTGCTGGCGCACCCCGATCCGACCACGGGTCACGGAGACCGAGACGAGCGTCCCGGCCCCGAGCCCAAGAAGTAATCCCTAGACCTTATGGGTTCGCGGAGGACCAGTGCGGAGAGGACCTTCGACCCTCGCATGTGGGCGGGCGATCTGGTTTGGTATAGATGTGAGCGCGCTACTCGAAGCCCTCGCGGTGCAGAAGCTCTACCGCAGCACGGCCGGCACGGTGCATGCGTTGCGCGACGTCGAGCTGACGGTCGGTGACGGCGAGTTCGTTGCCGTCATGGGCCCGTCCGGGAGCGGCAAGACCACGCTGCTGAACTGCCTTTCGGGGCTCGACAGCATCGACGGCGGTGAGGTGCGCCTCGACGGACGAGGTCTGCATGCGATGAGCGACGCCGAGCGGACCCGTGACCGAGCCGTCTCGATGGGCTTCATCTTCCAGGCCTTCAACCTCATCCCGGTGTTCACGGCGGCGGAGAACGTCGAGCTGCCACTCCTGCTCGGCGGCACCGGGGTCGCGGAGGCGCGGGCGCGGGCCGTCGAGACGCTCGAGCGGGTCGGGCTGGGAGACCGGACGGGTCACAGGCCCAAC
>DATDIY010000120.1:0-4141 GCA_036520815.1 Acidimicrobiales bacterium | reverse complement strand
GGGCGAGCAGCAGCACACCGTCGGGGTCCTCCACGCCGGCGCCGGCGAGGATCACTCCGGTGCGACCGCGCAGCCGATCGGCCACGGCGTGGCGAGCGACCGGCTCGAGCGTGGCCCGGGTGGAGAGCGACTCGTGCCAGGGAGCGCCTCCGGCCCGTCCGTCGGGCAGGGGCAGAGGGGATCCGACGAGCGGTTCACGGAAGGCCAGGTTCAGATGGACCGGACCAGGCGGTGACCCCTGGGCCTCGAGCACGGTCCGAGCGCCGATGCTGCGCCACGAGCCGACCGTCTCCTCGTCCGGCGGACCGGGATCGGCGAACCAGCGCACCGCCCGACCGAAGAGGTGGACCTGGTCGATCGTCTGGGGTGCGCCCACGTCGCGCATCTCGGGGGGTCGGTCGGCGGTCACCGCCAGCAACGGCACCCGACCCTGGTCGGCTTCGACCACGGCGGGATGGAGCTCGACCGCACCGGTGCCACTCGTCGTCAACACCACCGCCGGGCGGCCCGTCGCTCGCCCCAGGCCCAGGGCGACGAACGCCCCCGACCTCTCGTCGTGGTGCACATGGACCCGCACCCGATCATCGGCGGCGAGCGCCAGCGCCATCGGCGTCGAACGCGAACCGGGGCACACGACCGCATCGGTGACGCCGGCCCGCGCCCACTCGTCGACGAGGGTGGCGCACCAGGTCGCGTTGAGGTCGCCGGTGCCGGCGGCGCGGAGGTCGGGGCGGTGGGTCCTCGGGTCGGGCACGGCAGCAGCCTACGGGTGGGCCCACCGGCGGGCCCTACGCTGCCGCTCGTGACGGACGCCCAGCCGCGACTCCACACCGAGCTCGTCGGTGCCGCCGGCGCCGAGCGCCTGGTGCTCCTCCACGGCTTCACCCAGAACGGGCGGTGCTGGGGTCGGTTCGCCGAGGATCTCGCCCGGGACCACGAGCTCGCCATGGTCGACCTCCCCGGCCACGGTGGCTCGGCCCACGTCGAAGCCGACCTCACCACCGCCGCCGATCTCGTGCTGGAGGCCGGCGGCCGCGGCACGTACGTGGGCTACTCGCTCGGAGGCCGCGTCGCGCTCCACGCCGCCCTGCGCCGTCCGGACCTCGTGGCCCGCCTGGTGCTCATCGGCGCCACCGGCGGCATCGACGACGAGGCCGATCGTGAGGATCGGTGCCGGGCCGACGAGCTGCTCGCCTATCGGATCGAGGAGATAGGCGTCGCGCAGTTCGTCGACGAATGGTTGGCCCAGCCGCTGTTCAGCGGACTCACCCGGGAGGCGGCGGCGGTCCCCGCACGCCTGCACAACACGCCCGGTGGGCTGGCCTCCAGCCTGCGATCCACCGGCACCGGCACCCAGGAGCCGCTCTGGGATCAGCTCGGGGCCGTGGGGGTCCCGGTGCTCGTGATGACGGGGGTCGACGACGTGAAGTTCTCCGCCCTCGGCACGCGCCTCGCCCGCGCCGTCGGGCCCAACGCCACCGTCGCCCTCGTCCCCCGCTCGGGACACAGCACACCGTTCGAGAACCCGGCCGACAGCGCGTCGATCATCCGCCGGTGGCTGCGCACCCACCCGATCGCGCCCTGAGTCACGCCGAGATGTAGAGCCCGGCGGCGAACAGCACGCCGAACACCAGCTGCACCCGCCCGGTGGCCCCGAGCACGGGGATGAGGTCGCGCCCCTTGGCCCCCTGCAGCACGAGCAGCACCGGCTTGTTCACCATGATGACGGCGATGAGGCTCACCGCCGCCAGCGGTCGACCCGACAGCCCGGCCAGGAACGGCACTGTCACGAACGGGACGAACATCAACACGGCGTAGAGGATCCGCGTCCGCCGGTCACCGATGCGCACCGCCAGCGTGCGCTTGCCCGAGACCGTGTCGCCCGGGATGTCACGGAGGTTGTTGATCACCAACAGGGCGACGGCCAGCAGGCCCACCGGCACCGACGCGAGCAGCGTCAGCGGGGTGATGCGCTCGATCTGCACGAACGCCGAGCCGGTCGTGGCCACGACGCCGAAGAACACGAACACGAACGCCTCACCGAGGCCGATGTACCCGTAGGGCCGGGGCCCTCCCGTGTAGAACCAGGCGGCGGCCACGCACGCCAGCCCCACCAACAGGAGCCACCACGTCGTGGCGGCGGCCAGGGTGAGCCCGGCCAGCCCCGCCACCGCGAAGGCGGCGAAGGCGGCCCGCTTCACGGCACCGGCCGGCTTGGTGCCCGAGGCCACCAGGCGGAGGGGACCGACCCGCTCGTCGTCGGTGCCTCGCACACCGTCGGAGTAGTCGTTGGCGTAGTTCACCCCGACCTGCAGGGCGAGCGAGACCACCAGCGCGGCCGCGAACCGCCACGCCACCAGACCCTTCCCCGCCCCGCCGATGCCGTCCATGCCCGCCGCCGCTGCGGTGCCGACGAGGACCGGGACCACCGCCGCCGGCAACGTGCGCGGTCGGGCTCCTGCGATCCAGGCGTTCATGGCTGGCCAGCTTGGTGCGTCGGTGTCGGGCCCGCCGAATCGAACGCCGTAGCCTCCACCCCGTGCGTGAACTGGTGGCCGTGCAGCTGAGCGGTCCGGACTTCGTCGACGCTCTCCGACGCGTCTGGGACGACGGCGACGCCGTGCTCCCCCTCGATCCCCGGCTGCCCGCCCCCGCCCTCGAGGCAGCGCTCTCGGCCATGGCGCCCTCCCGACTCGTCGACGAGCGCGGGATCGAGACGAGGCTGACCGGAGGGCGACCGATCGAGGAGGGCGACGCCGTCGTCGTCACCACGAGCGGGAGCACCGGCGTCCCGAAGGGGGTCGTCCACACCCACGCGTCACTGGCCGCCTCGGCGGTCGCGCTCTGCACGGCCCTCGACGTCGACCCCGACCGCGACCGCTGGCTGTGCTGCCTCCCGGTCTCCCACATCGGGGGGCTGTCGATCGTCACCCGCTCGTTCGTGGTGGGCTTCGACCTCGAGATCCACGCCCGGTTCGACCCCGCGGCGGTGGCCGATGCCGCCCGCCGCGGCGCCACGCTGGGCTCCTTCGTCCCCACCACGCTGGCCCGCATCGACCCCACGCCGTTCCGCCTGATCCTGGTGGGGGGAGCGGCGCCGCCGGAGGTGCTCCCGCCGAACTGCCGGGTGACCTACGGGTTGACCGAGAGCTGCAGCAACGTCGTGCTCGACGGCCATCCACTGCCCGGGGTCGAGCTCCGCATCGAGGACGGCGAGGTCCAGGTTCGGGGCAAGATGCTCATGCGCGCCTACCGGGACGGGACGAGCCCGATCACCTCCGACGGGTGGCTACCTACCGGCGATGCCGGGGAGATCCGTCCCGATGGCACCCTCGCCGTCCACGGCCGACGCGGCGATCTCATCATCTCCGGCGGCGAGAACGTCTGGCCCACCCCGGTCGAGGCGGTGCTGCAGGCGCTGCCCGGCGTCGCCGAGGTGGCGGTGATCGGCCGCCCCGACCCCGAGTGGGGCCACGCCGTCACCGCAGTGGTCGTGCCTCTCGACGCGCACAACCCACCGCTGCTCGACGACCTCCGCGAGGGGGTGAAGGCGGTGCTGCCCGCCTACTGCGCTCCCCGTCGCCTCGAGCTCGTCGACTCCCTGCCCCGCACCCCGCTCGGCAAGATCCGACGGCAGGCGCTCGTCGACGGTTGACGTTCCGCCGATCAGTTGAGGCCTTGCGGATGCGGTCCGGTTCGCTCGTCACGGTGGAGGCCGTCGATCTCGGTGATCTCGTCCGCGGTGAGCTCGAACCCGAACACGTCGAAGTTCTCGGCCATGCGCTCGGGCCGCTTCGACTTGGGGATGGTCACGATCCCGTGCTGGATCTCCCACCGCAGCGCGACCTGCGCCGGGCTCCGACCATGGTCGGCCCCGATCCGCTGGAGCACCGGGTCGTCGGCCACCCTGCCTCGGGCGAGCGGACCCCACGCCTCGGTGACGATGCCGTGGAGCTCGTGGAAGAGTCGCAGCTCGGCCTGGTTCAGGAACGGGTGCAGTTCCACCTGGTTGAGCACGGGCACGACCCCGGTGGCGTCCATGACGCGGTGCAGGTGTTCCGGCTCGAAGTTGGACACCCCGATCGACGTGACCCGCCCGCCCTCACGCAGCTCGACGAAGGCTTCCCAGGTCTCCAGGTAG
>DATDIY010000119.1:0-4331 GCA_036520815.1 Acidimicrobiales bacterium | reverse complement strand
AGAAGATCACCGACCTGCTCGACCAGCCCGAGGACATCGAGCTCCCGGAGGACCCCGAGCCGATCGGCCGACTCCGGGGCGCCGTGGCCCTGCGAGACGTCCACTTCTCCTACGACACCTCGCCGGTGGAGGCCCTGGCGGGCGTCGACCTCGACATCGCGCCCGGCGAGACCGTCGCCCTGGTGGGGGAGACCGGGGCCGGCAAGTCGACGCTGGTCAAGCTGCTGGCCCGGTTCTACGACCCGACGTCGGGCCAGGTGCTCATCGACGGCCACGACGTCCGGGACATCGATCTCACCGAGCTGCGCCACCAGCTGGGCATCGTCCCCCAGGAGGCCTTCCTGTTCACCGGCACCATCCGCGACAACATCGCCTACGGGCGAGCCGACGCCAGTGACACCGAGGTCGAGGCCGCGTCCCGGGCGGTGGGGGCCCACGAGTTCATCCGTGCCCTCCCGTCGGGCTACCGCACGCCGGTGAGCGAGCGGGGGCGCTCGCTCTCGTCGGGCCAGCGCCAGATGATCGCCCTGGCCCGGGCCCGGCTGGTCGACCCGGCCATCCTCCTGCTCGACGAGGCGACCTCACAGCTCGATCTGGCCAGCGAGGGTCGGGTGCAGCGGGCCATGGACGCCGCCGCTTCCGGTCGCACCACGATCCTCGTCGCCCATCGACTGCCGACGGCCCGCCGGGCCGACCGCATCGTGGTGATCGACGACGGGCGCGTGGCCGAGCAGGGCACCCACGACGAGCTCCTCGCCCGCGACGGCGCCTACGCGCAGCTCTGGCAGGCCTTCGCCAGTTCCGACGGCGAGACCGGCGCCCCCGTCCTGACCTGAGCCCGGCTCAGCCCGCTTCGGAGTGGGTGACGGGCTCCTCGCCCATCCACTCCCGCAGGGTGTTCTTCAGCTTGGTCTGCTGGATGAACAGGTCGTGCTCGGCCGGCACCGGCGTGGCCGCCTGGGGGGCCTTGAAGTAGAAGCTCAGCCATTCCTGGACGCCGGACTGGCCGGCGCGAGCGGCGAGGTCCATGAACAGGGCCAGGTCGAGCACGATCGGGGCGGCGAGGATCGAGTCGCGGCAGAGGAAGTCGATCTTGAGCTGCATCGGGTAGCCCATCCACCCGAAGATGTCGATGTTGTCCCAACCCTCCTTGTTGTCGCCTCGCGGCGGGTAGTAGTTGATCCGCACGACGTGGTCGACGTTGCCGTAGAGGTCGGGGTACAGGTCGGGCTGGAGGATCGAGTCGATGACGCCGAGCTTCGAGACCTCTTTGGTCTTGAAGTTCTCGGGATCGTCGAGGACCTCGCCGTCGCGGTTGCCGAGGATGTTGGTGGAGTACCAGCCCCGCAGGCCGAGCATCCGGGCCTTGAGGCCGGGGGCGAGCAGGGTCTTCATCCAGGTCTGGCCGGTCTTGAAGTCCTTGCCGGCGATCGGCACTCCTTCGCGGGCGGAGAGCTCGCGCATGCACGGGAGGTCGACCGACAGGTTCGGGGCGCCGTTGGCGAACGGCACCTTCGAGATCAGGGCGGCGTAGGCGTAGATCTGGCTGGGCGAGATGTTGTCGTCGTTGGCCTTCAGACCGTCCTCGAACGCCTCGATCGTCATGTGGACGGCGCTGGCCTCCTGGTAGGCCTCGGTGGAGCCGCACCACACCATCACCAGGCGGTCGCACCTGTTCTCGGAGCGGAAGCTCTCGATGTCGGCGATGAGGGCCTCGGCCTGGGCCCACTTGTCGGTGGTGGCCTTGACCCGGGTGCCGTCGAGGCGCTTCACCCAGCGTTGGTCGAACACGGCGTCCATGGCGTTGATGCCCTCGAGCTCGCCGGAGATGGGGCCGAGGTCCCTGTCCTCGAGCACCCCCGCGGTACGGGCGGCCTCGAGGGCGTTCGGGCTGATCGGGTCCCATCCGCCGAAGACGAGGTCACCGAGGTCGGCGAGGGGGACGAACTCCCGGATGAGGGGGTTGCGGTCCTCCTCGCGCTTGCCGAGGCGGATGCGAGCCAGCTGGCTCAGCGAACCGACGGGCACGGAGTGCCCGGCGCGGGCGGCCAGGACGCCGGCCATGAAGGTGGAGGCCACGGCGCCGATGCCGGGGGTGAGGACCCCGAGGCGGCCGGTGGCGGGAGCGATGGTCACAGGTTGGCGCATGACCGAGAGGCTAGGTGATCCTTCATGGACTCAGAGATCAGTGAAGCAACACTGAACATTGAGAGCGCCGGATCGCCACCGGGACATCGGATGAGGGCGTTGCGGCGTTCGATGGTGCTGACGTGAGAGGCTGGGCGCCCGCCGGTCGCGTAGCCGGCTCACCGCAGGAGGCCGTGCGTGAAGAAGTGGGGGCCGCTGGTCATCCTGGCTGCGGCACAGTTCGTCATGGTGCTCGACCAGGCCGTGATGAACGTGTCGATCAGCCAGCTCGTCTCCGACTTCGACACCACGGTGACCACCATCCAGGGCGTCATCACCCTCTACTCGCTGATGATGGCGATGCTGATGCTCACCGGCGGCAAGATCGGCGACATCATCGGCCGTCGCCGGGCGTTCGCCATCGGCCTGGTGATCTACGGCTTCGGCTCGGCGCTCACCGCGGTGTCGCAGACCGTTCCCCAGCTCGCTCTCGGCTGGTCGATCCTCGAGGGCATCGGCGCCGCGCTGGTGCTCCCGGCGCTCGCCGCCCTCATCGCCGGAAACTACGAGGGCCGTGATCGGGCCGCCGCCTACGCGGTGATCGGCGGGGTGGCCGGAGCCGGCATCGCCATCGGCCCGATCCTCGGCGGTTGGGCCACCACGGAGCTGTCGTGGCGGGTGGTCTTCCTCGGCGAGGTCGTGCTCGTCGTGCTCATCCTGCTCGGGCTGCGCCTGCTCACCGATGCTCCGGGGCCCGACCGCAAGCCGCGTCTCGACTACGTCGGCGCAACCCTGTCAGCCCTCGGTCTCGGCCTCATCGTCTTCGCCATGCTCCAGGCCAGCATCTGGGGCTGGCTCCAGCCCAAGGACTCACCGGTCGAGCCGTTCGGGTTCGCCCTCACGCCGTTCGTCATCGCCGCCGGTGGGGTGGTCCTCTGGCTGTTCTTCCGGTGGCAGCACCGCCGTGAGGACCGGGGCACCGATCCGCTCGTGCACGTCGCCCTGTTCCGGATCACGCCCCTCCGGGCGGGCCTGCAGGCGATGCTGTCCCAGAACCTCATCCTCATGGGCGTGTTCTTCACCATCCCGCTCTACCTGCAGCTGGTGCTGGGGTTCGACGCCCTCGAGACCGGCATCAAGATGCTGCCGGTGTCGGTCGCCATGTTCCTGGCGTCGGTGGCCGGTTCCCGCCTGGCGTTGAAGTTCTCCACCCGCTCGATCGTGCGCAGCGGGCTGTCGGTGATCCTGGTCGCCGTCCTGCTGTTGATGTGGACCATCCAACCGTCGTTGCGGGGCCTCGGGTTCGCCACGGCCATGGCCCTCCTCGGGCTCGGCATGGGACTCATCGCCTCACAGGTGGGCAACGTCGTGCAGTCCTCGGTCGACGCCTCGGGGCGCAGCGAGGCCGGCGGACTGCAGTACACGTCCCAGCAGTTGGGCTCCGCTGTGGGCGTGGCGCTGATCGGAGCGATCGTGCTGTCAGGTCTCACGGGAACCTTCCTCGCCAAGGTCGAGTCCGATCCACGGATCACCGACGAGGTGGAGCAGGAGGCGACCGTCGCCGTGCAGGGCGGGGTGAGCTTCGTCTCCACCGACACGGTCGAGCAGGCCGCCACCGATGCGGGGTTGCCTCCCGACCAGGTCGCGGCGATCACCGAGAACTACTCCGACGCCCAGCTGGCTGCCTTGAAGGTCGGCCTGCTCGCCAGCGGAGCCATCGCCCTGGCCGCCTTGGCGATGACCGGAGGGCTTCCGTCGCGCCGTCCCGACGCTGCACCCGGCGACGAGCCGACCGAGGGCGGCGAGGACGAGGGCGAGCCGCTGATCGCGCCGGTCTGACGACGCCGACTGCTCGAGTCCGTCTCCATCTCGGCTGGATGATCCATCGGAATCATTCAGGATCCCTGAAGTAACGTCGCGGCGTGCCCGACACCGAACCGCCGCTGCCGGCGCTCACCGTTCCGCAGCTGAGCTACCTGGTCGCCGCGTCGTCGTCGGCCACCTTCGCGGAAGCGGCGGCGTCGCTGGGCGTCACCACCTCTGCCCTCTCCCAGGGCCTGGCGGAGCTGGAGCGGCGGTTGGGCGTCGACCTCTTCGAGCGGGTGGGGCGCCGCCAGGTGCTGCGGCCGGAGGCGGCCGAGGTCGTCGCCTATGCCCGCCGGGTGGTCGCCGACACGGGTGATCTGGCCCGCTGGGCGGCCCGG
>DATDIY010000118.1:0-19795 GCA_036520815.1 Acidimicrobiales bacterium | reverse complement strand
TGGGGCGAGTTGGGGGCGAGGACGAAGGTGAACGAGTCGGCGTCGTGGCGGATCTCGATCACCTCCACCCCGTCGGGACCGGCGGTGTATCCGTAGGGGGTGCCCGCAGCGACATAGAAGCAGTCGCCCGGCCCGAGGGTCTGGTTGCCCATCCGGGCCGAGCCGGAGACCACGACGTACATGCAGTCGACGTCGTGGCGGTGGCGGAACAGCGGGAAATGCGGTTTGAACCAGGCGTACATGACCGAGAAGCCGCCCTCGTCGGGGCTCTGGCGGGCCAGCAGCTTGTTGACCGCCCCACCGGCGCGCCCGAGGGCGATCGCGGCGTCGAGTGCCTCTGGTTGTGCACGGAAGTCGTTCGAGGCGTGGAAGCCGACCTCGACGGGGTCGGCGGCATCGGCGGCGCGGTAGATGCGCACGCCCTTCGGACTCTCGACCCCTTCGGTCACTGCCACCACCCCCGACTGACCTCGCCGCTTGTAACGACCGGTCGGATTATAGTGCCCGCGGTGGCGCTGACCGACCTCGACGAGTTCCGCGCCCATGTCCGGGCCTGGTGCCGCGACCACGTCTCCCCCTCCTGGCGAGCGGCCCAGACCAACATCGGCGACGAGGAGTTCGTCGCCTTCCAGAAGGCCTGGTTCGCCGAGCTGCGCGCCGTCGACTTCGCCGTGCCCCACTGGCCGGCGGGGTGGGGTGGCGGCATGTCGACGGCCGAGCAGGTCGTGCTCTACCAGGAGCTGGCCGCCGCCGACGCGCCGCGACTGGTCGTCGCCTTCGTGTCGATCCACCACGCCGCCTCGACCCTGCTCACCGCCGGCACCGACGAGCAGCGACAGCGCCATCTTCCGGCCATCCTCGACGGCGAGATCTGGTGCCAGGGGTTCTCCGAGCCCGAGGCCGGCTCCGACCTCGCCGCGTTGGCGACCACCGCCCGGCGCGACGGTGACCGCTACGTCGTGAACGGCCAGAAGGTGTGGGCGAGCGGCGCCCTGCACTCGGACTGGTGCCTGCTCCTGGTCCGTACCGACCGCGACGCCCCCAAGCGCAAGGGCATCACCTACCTGCTGATGGACATGCGCTCCCCGGGCCTCGACGTCCGCCCCATCACGCAGGCCACCGGCGAGCACCACTTCTGCGAGATCTTCCTCGACGACGTCGAGGTCCCCGTCGCCAACCGGGTGGGAGCGGAGAACGCCGGCTGGCAGGTCGCCCAGCAGACGCTGTCGGCCGAGCGGGGCATGACGATGCTGGAGCTGGCCGAGCGGCTGGGCAACGCCGGGTTCCGCTGGCTGGTCGAGGCGTGCGCGACGGTGCGCCGCGACGGCACCCGGCCGGTCGACGACCCGTTGGTGCAGGACCGCCTGGCCGCGCTGGAGATCGAGGTCACGTCGCTGCGGGGGTTGTGCCGCGACCTCGTCGCCCGCCACGAGCGAGGTGAGGTCGGTCCGGCCGACGCCTCGATCGTGAAGCTCTTCTACAGCGAGGTCCTGCAGCGGCTCATGGACTTCGCCGTCGAGGTCGGCGGCCTACCGGTGCACACGGTGCTGCACAAGCCGCTCTCGAGCGGTTGGGAGTCGGGGGCGTGGATGCTCGACTTCATCGGCTCGTGGGAGTGGACGATCCCTGGCGGCTCGAGCGAGATCCAGCGCACGATCATCGGCGAGCGAGGCCTCGGTCTGCCCCGGGAGCCGGCGGTGGGCGAGTGAGCGACGACCTCGCCGAGCTCCACGACGAGCTCCGCTCGGTCGCTCGCGACCTGCTCGCCCGTCAAGGCGACGGCGCCGCCTCGACCAACCCCTCGGCCGTCGACTGGGCCCTGCTGGCCGACGCCGGATGGCTCGGTCTGGAGGTCCCCGAGCGCCTCGGTGGCGCCGGGGCCAGCTTCGCCGAGGTCGGCGTGGTCCTCGAGGAGCTGGGTCGGGCCGTCACCCTCTCGCCGTACCTCGGCACGGTGGTGCTCGGCGTCGGTGCCCTCCTCGCCGTCGAGCCCCGCGACGCCACCGACCACCTGCTCCGTCGCGTCGCCGCCGGTGACGCCCTCCTCGCCGTCGCTCTCGTCGATGGTGCAGTGGAGCCCGTCGCCGACACGACACCGTTCGCGCTGACGACCATGAGCGGCGGGTTGCGCCTCGACGGGCGGGCCGACCTGGTGCCGGACGTGTCGCGCTCGACGCTGCTCCTCGTGCTCGCCTCGGACCCGGGGGGCGACCCCGTCCTGGTCGAGATCGCTCCGGACGGAGAAGGGGTGACCGTGACCGAGGAGGTGGTCCTCGACACCACCCGACACCTGGGCTCGGTGGTGGCTGACGGCGCGGCGGTCGGCCCCGACGCGGTCCTCCGCCTCGCCGGAGACCCCCAGACTGCGGCAGCCCGTCTCCTCGACCGGGCCGCGCTGGCCGTGGCCTTCGACTCGCTCGGGGTCGCCCGGGCCATGCTCGATGCAACTGTCGAGTACGTGAAGGTGCGCCACCAGTTCGGGCGGGCGATCGGGTCGTTCCAGGCGATCAAGCACGCCTGCGCCGACCTCCTCGTCGAGGTCACCGTGGCCGACGAGCTCGTGCGCCAGGCGACCGACGCCGTCGTCGCGGGGGACCCGGAGGCCGGCACCGCCGTGTCGATGGCCAAGGCCCGCACCTCCGACCTCGGCGTCGCCGTCGCCGGCGAGGCTCTCCAGCTCCACGGCGGTATCGGCTACACGTGGGAGAGCGGCATCCACGCCTACCTCAAGCGGGCTGCTCTCGATCGTTCGATGTTCGGTTCACCGGTGGCACACCGCCGCCGCATCGCGACCCGGTACCGGCCCGACGGGCCGGTCGGATCGCCCGACACGCAGGGGGGACACCATGTTTGAGCCACCGGCCGAGAAGGTCGCGATCGTCACCGGAGGAGCCTCGGGCATCGGCCTGGGCATCGCCCAACGCCTCGCCCGCGACGGGATGAAGGTCGCCATCCTCGACCTCAACGGCGACGCCGCCGAGCAGGCCGCGAAAGGGCTGCGGGACGAGGGCAACGAGGCCATCGGCATCACGTGCGACGTGGGCGGCCGCGAGAACATCGTCGTCGCCCTCGATGAGGTGCACCGCGCCTATGGGCCGGTGACCGTGCTGGTGAACAACGCCGGCAAGGAGGGCTTCAAGAAGTTCCTCAAGATCACGCCGGAGTCGTGGGACGAGCTGCTGCGCATCAACCTGACCGGCACGTTCCACTGCTGCCAGCTGGTGCTGCCCGACATGCTCGACGCCGGTTGGGGTCGCATCGTGAACATCTCGTCGTCGAGCACCCATGGCGGGACGCCGTTCATGGCTCACTACGTCTCGTCGAAGTCCGGGGTGGTCGGGCTCACCAAGGTCCTCGCCCTCGAGTTCGGACCCTCGGGGATCACCGTCAACACCATCCCGCCCGGGTTCATCGACACCCCGATGAGCCGCCGCAGCGAGGCCGAGGGCAAGCTCGGCCCCGGCGGCATGGAGGCGGCAGCCGCCCAGACGCCGGTGCGACGGGCCGGGCTCCCGGAGGACATCGCCGCGGCCTGTGCCTTCCTCGTGTCCGACGAGGCGAGCTACGTCACCGGCCAGATCATCGGCGTCAACGGGGGCCGCAACACCTGAGCCCGGAGCGAGGCCGGGCCAGGGGAGCTCAGTTCTCCAGCCGGCCCTTCGGGTCGAGCGCGACGCGCGTCGGCATCAACGGCAGCGGCACCGGCGTGTAGCCGAGCTGCAGGTTGATGGCGGTGAGGTTGCGGGCGTCGATGCCACCGATCGACATCCCGAGCTCCCGGAGCGGGCCGGTCGTGAAGATCCCGGCCGCCTCGACCCAGGTCTGGGCGAGCGTGTTCTCGAGGTCGTGGGCGGTGACGAGCACCGTCTCCTCGTCGGTGACGGCCTCGAGCGCGGGCTGGACCACGGTGGTGGTGAGGAACTCGTTCGGGCTGGTGACCGGCGTGCCTCCGGCGGCCCGGATCGGGGCATCGAGGGCGGTGGCGTGCTGGCGGTGCTGGGACTGGAGCCGCTCGAACAGCGTCTTCACCGCCGCGGTGGTGAGGAACTCCGACTCGAGCAGGCTGGCGTAGGTCTCGACCGCGACCAGCTCCACCGACTGCGCGGTGCGGAGCATGGTGCGGTCCATCGCCGGGCTGCCCGGATTGGTCGTGGTCGTGGTCTCGGGGGCCTCGGGGACCTCGCCGGTACGCGGCGGCGGGGGAGGTGTCTCTCGTCCGCAGGCGGCCAGGGCCACGCCTCCGGCCAGGGCGACACCGCCGAACATGAAGGCTCGCCGGCTGGTGCGGGCGGCGATCTGGTCCGAGCTCGTCTCGGTGGTGGGATCGGTCGACATCGTCGTGGGTTCCTCTGTGGTGACCGGGCGCGGGCTCAAGGGGCGGGGTAGGCGGCCTGGGTGTAGGCGCCGTCAGTCGTGGCGAACGTCGGCAGCCAGTCGCCGATCGGCATGTCTGTCGCGCTCCCGAGAGCGGCGGCCTGCTGGCCGACGACAGCCATGGCGGCGGCGATGGCGCCGGCGACCAGGAACATCTCGGCCTCGCCGAGGGACGCCAGCATCGTGGCGGCGAGGCGCTCCTCGAACTGCTGGAGCCCCTCGAGCAGGGCCTGCCGGTCGTCGGCCCCGGAGACCTGCCCGTCGAGCTCGGAGAGGAGCTCCGGGTTCGCGGTGGTGACCGATTCCTCCTCGGCGAGCAGGGTGCCGAGGGCGGTGGCCTGGTCACGGTGATGGCGGGAGAACCCCCGCAGCATGTTCGTGTCCTCGCTCGGGAGGAAGGTGGCCTCGCTGGCGGTGTCGAGCGCCTCCTGGGCGGCGATCGACAGGCTCTGGAGCCACTGGACGAGCTCGATGTCGCCCGCTTCGAGATCCGGGGGTTCGGCCTCCGAGGCGGTCTGGGCGGAGGCCACTGAGGTGAGGGCTCCTCCGGTCACGGCCACCGCCCCCACGGCGGCGGCACCCAAGCCCACGTTGCGAACGAACCGCCGGCGCGACGTGGGTGCCGGCGCGGGAGGTGCGTCAGCCCGGCTCTCGGCCGGGTCCGCCAGGTGGTGGGGACTCATCGACATCTCGTGTCCTCTTCAGCTCGGTCGGCAGCTCGTGGGGCGGGGGTCGGATCGGGGTAGTGCGGAGGGGTCGTGCTCACCGGACGACCACCTCGCCCTTCAGCGAGTTGTGGATGTTGCAGTAGTAGCGGTACTCGCCCGGCGTGCTGAAACTCCGGGTGTACGAGCCAGCTTTGCCGATGAGGGGTGAGTCGATCACATTCGGGGTGGTCGACACGATCAGGTGATGGATGGCGTCGTCGTTGACCCAGATCACGGAGCCTCCTACGGCCACCTCGACCCGACGCGGATCGAACTGCAGGTCGGAGATGGTCACCGTGCTCACGAAGGGCGGTCGCGCCGCCGTGGTGGCGGTCGAGGCGCCGCCCTCGTCGCCGGCGCAGGCCGCCCCACCGAGGCCGATCGCCGCGATGGCGCCGATCGCCGCCAGCCGGGTGGGTCGGAACCGAGTCGTGGGCACCGGTCAGAAGTCGATCGCCGTCAGCTCGGGGTACCACTCACCGGCGCGCTCCACCGCCCGGGCCCAGCGCGCGCGGTCGAGCGGCACCCCGGGTTCGACGACCCGGAGGGGGGACCAGGCGGCGGCCACGTCGTCCCAGCCGGCCCAGGTGCCGAGGTGGAGCCCGGCGAGGAAGGCGGCGCCGAGGGTGGTCGCTTCGACGACGGGAGAGATCTCGACCGGACGTTGGGTCGCGTCGGCGACCGCCTGGGTGAACGTCGGGTTGGCGCTCATCCCGCCGTCGACACGCAGGGTGGCGATGGACGTGGCGGCATCGGCCTCGGCGGCGGCGACCAGATCGGCGCCGCGCTGGGCCACACCCTCGAGGACCGCCCTGGCGATCTGGGCCCGTCCGGTGCCGCGGGTGACGCCGAGGAGCGCGCCCCGCGCCCCGAAGTCCCAGCGCGGGGTGCCCAGCCCGAGCAGGGCAGGGACGTACACGACGCCGTCGGTGTCGGTGCACCCGGCGGCGACCTCGTGGGAGGCAGCGGCATCAGGGATGATCCCGAGGTCGTCGCGCAGCCATTCCACGTTGGTGCCGGCCGACAACATCACCGCCTCGATCCCCCAGACCAGCTCGTCGCCGCGCCGCCAGGCCACGATGGGAAAGGTGCCGGCGGGCCCGCGTCTCGGGAAGGCCGGGCGCTCGGGTCCGACGACCAGGTCGAGCATCCCACCGGTGCCGAAGGTGACCTTGGCCGGACCGGGAGCGACGCAGCCCTGACCGACCAGCGACGCCTGCTGGTCACCGGCCAGCCCACACACCAGCGGGGCGCCGGGCAGGGCCGTGGCCTCGCCGACCGGGCCCGAGGAGTCGACGATCGTCGCCAGGCTGGCGATGGGGATGTTCAGCTGGTCGAGCACCTTGTCGTCCCACCCGGCGGCGTCGCCGGTGAGCAGCCCGGTGAGCCCGGCGTTGGTCGTGTCGGTGGCGTGGACCCGGCCCTCGGTGAGGTTCCAGACGATCCAGGAGTCGACGGTGCCGATGCACAGGTCGCGCTCCCGACCGGGGTCGGCCAGGTCGAGCAGGTGGCGAGCCTTCGTCGCCGACTGGTTCGGGGCCAGGCGCAGCCCCTCGGCCTGCAGCACGAGGCAGTCGCCGACGGTGCGCAGGTCCTGCCAGCCGAGGCCCGGTCCGACCGGGGCACCGGTGGCGCGGTCCCACACGATCGTCGACGCCCGCTGGTTGGTGACACCGACGCCCTCGACGGGGCCGCCCTCGGCCAGGCTGCGCCGGGCCACGTCGAGCGCGGCGGACGCCATCGCGACGGCGTCGAACTCGACCAGGCCCGGTGCCGGCGTGGACGGGAGCACCTCCACCCGGTGCTCGGCGGTGACTGTCGCGTCGGGGCGCACGACCGCGGCGCGAACGCCGGAGGTCCCGACATCGATGACGAGGATGCTCATCGTCCCCTCTCCGTGGGCGCCGTGCTGGCGCCCTTCCAGACCGCAACGTACGCGCCGATGGTGCCGAGCGACGCGAACAGGAGGATGCCGAACACGATGGCGATGGGGTTCGGCACCTCACGGGCCGCGATCACGTAGACGATCTGTGGGCCCAGGAAGGTGATGGCGCCGGCGAGGGCGCCGTGCTTGAGAGGGTTGGGCGGTACGGCCCGGGCGGCGGCATAGCCCGCGAGGGCGGCGGCGAACACCACCACGACCAGCATCAACCCGGACCACGGGGCGTCGTCGAGGAGGGTGCGCTGCAGCACGGCCGCCGGCAGCGCGAAGAACAGTCCGCAGACGGCCCCGTAGAGGATGGCCTGCCGGTCGTAGTGGTTCACCGGCGCACCTCGGCAGCGGGATCGAAGGAAGAAGGGGTGGGGCTGAACGGAGCGGGGACCGCACCGAACGGCGACGGGAGCCCCAGCTTGCCCGGGTTGAGGATGCCGACGGGGTCGAGGGCCGCCTTGAGGGCTGTGAGCACGCCGACGCCCCCGTCACCGAGGGCCTCGGCGACGAATCGGGACCGGTTGAGCCCGACGCCGTGGTGGTGGCTCAGCGACGCGCCGAGCCCGAGGGCGCGGCGGGTGCCGGCGTCCCAGCACGCCTCGTGGAACGCGTCCCGTGCGGCGACGCTGTCGTCATCGGGTCGACCCCCGAACGTGAAGTAGACGCACGCGCCGCCCGGGTAGCTGTGCGACAGGTGGGCCGACGAAGCGATCACACCGGGCACGGCGGCGATGGCGTCACGCACCTGCGGGTACACGGCCGGTAGGGCCCGCCAGGAGGTGGTGAGCTCCAGGGTGTCGACCACGTAGCCGGCCGCCACGAAGGTCTGCAGGGCGGAGACGTCGTTGCGGTGGTCGAGCCACCTGTCGACCAGACCGGGATCGAGGGTCTCCGCCTGGGCGCAGGCGTCGGTGGTGATCCGCCGGGCAGCATCGACGACGACGGGATCGCCCTCGTCGAACACGAGCAGCACGGCCCGCTCGCCCGTCCCGTAGGACCGTTCGCCCTCGACGGCGTCGTAGAGCCGCAGCGCGGCGGGGGCCAGGCCGCGTCGCACCATCTGCCGGCAGGCCTCGGCCCCGGCCTCGAAGGTGTCGAAGCCGTGGGCGGAGCGATGGTTCGCAGCGGGGGCCGGCCAGACCCGGAGCCGGGCCGCGGTGATCACGCCGAGCGTCCCTTCGGAACCGACGAAGAGCTGGGTCAGGTCGGGCCCGACGGCCTGGCGGTCGTGGTCACCGGTGACGACGGTCGTGCCGTCGGCCAGGACCACGTCGAGGCCCAGCACGAGGTCCTCGACCTTGCCGTAGCGGTTCGAGAGCTGACCCGCGCCCCGGCACGCCAGCCATCCGCCGACCGTCGAGAGCGACACCGACTGTGGCCAGTGCCCGACGGTGAGGCCGTGCCGGGTGCGCAGCTCGTTCTCGAGTCGGTCGCCGAAGGTGCCGGCGAGCACGTCGACCACGAGGTCGTGGGGATCGACCGACCGCACGCCCGACAGGCCACACAGGTCGAGGACGACGCCACCGAAGAGCGGCACCGACCCGCCCTCGACACCGCTGCGCCCGCCGGCGGCGGTGACGGGCACCCTGGCGTCGCGGCACAGGCGCAGCACGTCGGGCACCTGGTCGGGCGAGGACGGGCGCACCACCGCCCCGGCGATGGCGGCCACCTCGCCGTGCGCCGCCCAGGTCATGGCGAGGGGCCACCAGTCCCGGCTGGCCTCGGCCCGTTCCGCGGCGTCGACCGTGACTCCGGCCCCGGTGGCGCCCAACCGGTCGAGGAGGCCGTCGGGCACGGCGACTGTGGTGGTCGCGAGGTGCGCGGTCGCCGACCCCGGTTCGGGCAACGGGATCGGTGGGGTCGGGGCGCCCGGGCCGAGCGGCGACGGTTCGTCCATCACGCGCCCAGCACGGCGTCGAGGGCGACCTCCGGCAGGTGCGCCGCCTGCCGTTCCGCCGTCACCGACGAGCGGTAGGCGCTCACCTGGCGCTCCTGCTCGGTCTGGTCCCAGCCCAGCTCGGGTCCGATGAGGGCCGCGACTTCCGGCGCCACCCGGGCCGAGTCGTCACGGGCGAGCAACCGGGCCCGCGTCCGCCGGCTGAGCACGTCGTCGACCGAACGGGCCATCTCGTACCGGGCGCCGTAGAGCGCCTCGGCCCGCAGGTAGGGCAGGCCGGGCACGAGCGGCTCGGCGAGGGACGGGTCGGCCTCGGCCATGGCGAGCACGGTGCGGGCGTCGCCGCCGTAGCGGTCGGCGAGGTGGCGCACGGTGTCGGCCGGCAGCGAGGAAAGGTCGTCGCCCGCAGCCAGGACCTCGTCGTAGCCATCGGCGCCCAAGAGGCGGATGTGCCGGGTGCGGCTCCGCCGGCGGATGCGGTCGACCGCGCCGATGCCGAGGACGTGGCGCACGACCTCGTCGATCGTGTCCGCCGCCATGTCCCGGTAGGTGGTCAGCTTCCCGCCGGTCACGGTGACCACACCCGCTCCCGAGCGGTGGATGTGGTGTCGCCGAGACAGGTCCGCGGTCCGGGCCGTCACATCGGGGTCGGCGACGAGCGGGCGCAACCCCGCCCAGGTCCCGACCACGTCGGCCTCGGTCAGCCGTGTGGTCAGGGCGGCGTTCACGGCGCCGAGCAGGTAGGCGACGTCGCCCGGGGTGCACTGCGGATCGTCGAGGGGCCCGCCGTAGTCGGTGTCGGTCGTGCCGATGTAGGCCAACTCGCCCCACGGCACGACGAACACCGACCGATCGTCGCCGGGGACGGGGAGCACGACGGCGATGTCGTTGGCCACCTTGTGCCACGGCACGGTGAGGTGCACGCCCTTGGCCGGGCGCAGGCTGGGGGGCGGGTCGCTCTCGTCGAGCGCCGCCACCCGGTCGGCCCACACGCCGGTGGCGTTCACGACGGCATCGGTCGTCACCGACACGGTTCGTCCGTCGGCCACCACCTCGACGGTGTGCACCCGTCCCGCGGCGTCCTTGCCGAATCCGGTGACCTCCGCGGAGTTCACTGCCACGGCCCCGAACTCGACGGCCGCCGTCCGGGCCACGGTCAGGCACAGGCGGGCGTCGTCGGCCCGGGCGTCGTAGTAGAGGTACGAGGACTGCAGCCGTTCCGGGCGCAACGTCGGCACGTGGGCGCGGGCCTCCTCGGCCGTCAGGCGCTGGTGGAGGCGGCCGATGCGAGCACCGCCGGTGACGTCGTACATCCACATCGCCGTGCCCATGGCCCGGGCTGTGCGGCTGCTGATCGGGCCGTCGGAGAACACGGGGATGAGGAACGGCAGCACCTTCACCAGGTGCGGGGCGTTGCGTCGCAGCCGGTGCCGTTCGGCGAGCGCCTCGTACACGAGACGGACGTCGCCCTGCTGCAGGTAGCGCAGTCCGCCGTGCACGAGCTTGGAGGACTTCGACGACGTGCCCGCCGCGAAGTCACCCCGCTCCACGAGCGCGGTGCGCAGCCCACGGGACGCGGCGTCGAGGGCGCAGCCCGCACCCGTGATTCCGCCGCCGACCACCACCACGTCGAAGTGGGTGTCGCCCAGCCGCTGCAGCGCGACGGTCCGGTCGAACGCAGCGGCGAGCATGGTCCGAGCCTAGGCACGGGGAGGTTCGAACTCGTTTTGTGCCTCCCGGGTGGGCGGGGGGATACTCCTCTCTCCCGTTTTTGCCCACCCCCCGCACCGGAGGAGCCGAGCTCTCCCGATGAAACTCCCGTGGAGCAGCAAGGCTGCCTGCCAGGGCCTTGCTCCCGACATCTTCTATCCGTCCAGCGACGACGACCTCGAGGCCGAGCCGGCCAAGGTGGTCTGTCGAGCGTGCCCGGTGCGGGAGGCCTGCCTCGAGCACGCCCTCATGGTCCGGGAGAAGGACGGGGTCTGGGGAGGGGCGACCGAACGGGAGCGGCGCCGTATGATCCGCCAACGCCGCCGCACGGCCTGACCCACGCGCCTTCCCGGTCACGGGTCCTGGTCGACCCGTCGAACGAGGAGCCACGTTGACGAACCGGTCCGAGTCCAGCGACCTCGCCGCGATGGGCGGGTGGCGGGAGATCCTGGGTCAGCTCACCGCGGGGCGGGACCTCACCGCCGAGCAGGCGGGAGCAGCCATGGCGGAGATCCTCGCCGGCGAGGCCACCGACGCCCAGATCGCTGCCTTCATCATCGCCCTGCGCATGAAGGGTGAAGCAGTCGAGGAGGTCTCCGGGCTGGTCGACGCCATGCTCCGCTCCGCCGCCCCGGTTGTGCTGCCCGACGGTCCCGACCCGGTCGACATCGTCGGCACGGGCGGGGCGCCGTCCCGACGACTGCACGCACTGAACGTCTCCACCATGGCGACGCTCGTGGCCGCCGGGGCCGGGGCCCGCGTGGTGAAGCACGGGAACCGGCGGGCCTCGTCGACCTCGGGCTCGGCCGACCTGCTCGAGGCTCTCGGCGTGGTCCTCGAGCTCGACGGTGCCGGCGTGGCCCACTGCGTCGCCGAGAGCGGGGTGGGGTTCTGCTTCGCCCGCACTTTCCACCCGGCGATGCGCCACGCCGGTCCGGTGCGCGCCGAGTTGGGCGTTCCGACCGTGTTCAACTTCCTCGGCCCGCTCTCGAACCCAGCCGGCGTGCAACGCCAGGTGATCGGGGTGAGCGACATCCGGGTGGCGCCCACCGTCGTCGGCGTGCTCGCCCGCCGAGGAGCGCCGAGGGCCATGGTCGTCACCGGCCACGACGGCATCGACGAGCTCACCACCACCGGTCCCAGCACGATCCACGAGCTGCGTGACGGGGAGGTCGCGACCCGCACGTTCGACCCGGCTGAGGTGGGCATCTCGGTGGTCGACCCCGAGTTCGTCGCCGGCGGCGACCCGGACGCCAACGCCGCCATCACCTACCGCGTGCTCGGCGGCGAGCCCGGTCCCTACCGCGACATCGTGGTGCTCAACGCCGCAGCTGCCCTCGTGGTGGCGGGACTCGTCGAGGACCTGGAGACGGGCGTCGACGCGGCGGGCGCCTCGATCGACTCGGGTCGGGCGGCGCGGGTGCTCGAGCGGCTGATCACTGCGTCGGTGGACGCCGCTCGACCGGCGGGGTGACCAACGGCCCCGCCACCGGCTCGGTGGTTAGGGCGAGCAGGGCGTCGACGTCGACGAGGCCGGCCGCCCGCTCGATGGCGGTCAGCTCCTCCTGGGCGGCGTCGAGCAGGTCGAGCTGACGACCGATCTCGGCGAGCACCTCGGGCGGCTGCCGGGTGACGTCCCATCCCGAGGCCGGCGTGCCCTCCGGTCGGCCGCTCAACCGGCTGAGTCGGACGGAGAGCTCCTCGACCTCGGCCACCTGCTCCTCCAGCGAGCGCACCAGATGGCGCCGCTGGCGGCGGGGGTGGTGGGCGGCGATGACCAGATGGTGGTCGAGCTCGACCGCCTGGTACTCGAGCTCTCGGCGCATGTCGTCGACCGACACCTCGCTGGCGTAGGGGCTGCGCCGGCTGGGTGCCAGATGGATGTCGGCGACGGCGTGCTGCAGTCGGCGGTGCATCCGGGCCGGGGCTCGCGGCGACCACAGCCAACCGACCGGAGCGGGGCTCTTCACCGCCGGGCTGACCCGGTTGCGTCGCTGCAGCCGCCACCGCAGCAGGGTGGCGACGACGACCAACAGGACGATCCATGTCGCCAGGAAGGCGAGCAGCCACAGGACGACGTCCTTCATGGCGCCTCAGGCTACCGACCGCTTCCCTCGGCGTGACGGCGGTACGGGAACCTGGCGCGATTGGGCCGGGTCGTCGCGTCGTCCGCCCCGAGGTCCGCTCAACCCGCCGCGCGGCGCGAACGACGGCAGGGCGGGGAGGGCCGAGGCCAGGAGCCCGTCGCAGTGCTCGATGGTGACGGTGTGGGCAGCCCGCTCGAGCCACGCGGCCACGCAGGCGAGCTCGTCGGCCAGGTCGCGGTCGAGGGGCGGCAGCGGGCCCTCGTCGACGAAGAGCCGGGGGTCGTCGGAGCCCGCGACCGGACGGGCGTCGGGGGCCCATGCCCGTAGGAGTCGACCGCCGGACAGCTCGGCGCCGCCGTGGTCGGGGAGCTGGAGTCGGAGGCGGCCGGCACGGCGCAGGGCGTCGAAGCGGCGTTGTCGGCGCAGCGCGGCCGTGAGCGCCTCGGCCCGGTCGCGCACGTCGGCGGCCTCCTCGAACCGCTCGGCCCGGCCCAGGTCGGCCAGCCGGTCGGCGAGGGGCACCAGGAGGAGCTCGGGCTCGACGGTGAGACCGCGGACGGCGCGGTCGACCACCCGCCGGTACTCGTCGGGTTCGACTCCGCCCGCGCACGGGCACAACGACACGCCGAGCTGAGCGGCGGTGCACGGCGCCACCCGGCTCGGATCACGCCCCACCCGCTGGGTGCAACGCCGCAATGGCACCGCGGTGTGGATCGCCTCGATGACGCGCTGGGCGGTGCGGCGCGACGACAGGGGACCGAGGTAGAGCCCGCCGTCGTCCTTGGTGGCCTTCACGACCGAGAGGCGGGGGAAGCGCTCCTCGAGGGTGAGCTTCACGTAGACGTACTTCGACCAGTCCTTCGACTGTCGGTTGAACCGCGGCGTGAAGCGATGGATCAGACGCACCTCGTGCACCGCGGCCGACAGCGGGTGGGGGTGCACGACGTGGTCGATCTTCTGGGTCTCGCGCAGCAGGGTGCCGATCTTGCGCCGCTCGTCGCCCGAGAAGTACGAGCGCACGCGGGCCCGGAGGTTGGTCGCCTTCCCGACGTAGAGCACCTCGCCTCTCGCCCCGCGGAACACGTACACGCCGGGGGAGCGGGGGAGGCGGTCGGTGAGGCGGAGCTTGGACGCCTGCGCGTGGCCGGCCATCGTGGGCAGGGCGAGCAGGTCGTCGAGGCCGGTGACGCCGAGTCCGCCGGCCCGTTCGAGCAGGACGTGGAGGAGATCGCCGGTGGCGAGGGCGTCGTCGAGGGCCCGGTGCGAGGGGGTGTGGTCGAGGCGGAACTGCCGGGCGAGGGTGCCCAGCTTGCAGTTGGGCACCTCGTCGCGGACGAGGCGGCGGGCGAGCGCCACCGTGTCGACGGTGCGGTTGGTCAGCCGGGGGCGCTCGGCGCGCTCGAGGGCGGCCTGGAGGAAGCCGACGTCGAATCGAACGTTGTGGCCGACGATCACGGCGTCGGCGACGAACTCGAGCAGCGCCGGCAGCACGGTCTCGATGCGGGGCGCGGGCACGACCATGGCCTGGGTGATGCCGGTGAGCACAGTGATCTCGGGCGGGATGGCACGGCCCGGGTTGACCAGCGTCTGGAAGGTGCCGAGGCATTCGCCGCCGCGCAGCTTCACCGCTCCCACCTCGGTGATGCCGCACTCGGTGGGGGAGCCGCCGGTGGTCTCGAGGTCGATCACGCAGAACGTGACCTCGGGGAGCGGCGTGCCCAGGTCGTCGAGGGTGAGCTGAGCCTGGTGGCGTGGGGCCCGAGCCATCGACCGAGTATCCCCTGAACAGGTGTTCGCGCACAAGCGTTCGACAATTTCGCAAAGGTGGCTCACGCCGTTCGGCCGGCTGGATGTGGTGAGCCACCTTTCGGGGGGAGGGGGATCGGTAGGATCGGCCCGTGTCCGACACCCGTTACCGCTGCACCGCGTGCGGCAACCTCACCCGCTTCGACGTCACCAGCACCCGGCGCACCCGCGCCTTCCACCACTACACGGTGGGTGGGGAGCTCGAGATCGAGAGCGAGGACATCCTCGACGAAGTCGTCGACGAGGTGTCCTGCCGCTGGTGCGGCACGGGACGGTCCGTGGTGGCGGTGAGCGAGCAGGAGGCGGCCGAGGCCGCCGGTGCCGTGGGGGAGCAGGGCCCCTGAGTCCGGCGGAGCTGGCTCAGCTGCGTCCTGCGATCGAGGCGGCGTTCTTCGTCGCCCGCACGGGCGCCGACGCCACCCCACCGGTTGCACCACCGACCGCGCTGCGTCCGTTCCTGTCGTTCCGTCGCCTGTCGAACCGTGCCCTCGAGCGGGCGCTGCGCGTGCTCGACGAGGACGAAGAGTTCCGTCACCGGGTGCGCGACGCGGTCGACGTCGACGACGTGGGCGAAGCCGGGTGGCTCTTCCTCGATCGTCCTCCGGACTGGGAGGAACGGCTCGGTGGACTGGTCGACCATGCCGCCCGAGCGGCCGACGAGGCCGGCGCGGTGGAGCAGGCGGCACGGCTGGGCCGTGAGTTGTCCCGGGCGGTCGACGAGCGTGACGAGGCGTTCGACCGGGCCCGCGCCGCGGTCGAGGAGCGCGACCAGGTGGGCCTCGAACGCGACGACGAGCGGGAGCGACGCACGGAGGCCGAGTCGAGGGTCGTCGAGCTCGAGGCGGCGTTGGACGGAGCGCGCCAGGAGCGCGCCGACGCGGTCCGCGACCTCAAGGCCCTCGAGGCCCGGGCGACCGCCCGGCTGGACGAGCTGCGCCAGGCCCAGGACGCGTTGGCGCAGGCGCGCCGGCAGGTCGACGCGCTGACCTCGGCCGAGTTGGAGACCGACGCCGACGAGCTCGAGGGGGGCGACGGCGACGGCATCGAACCGTCACGCTCGGCGCCGGCAGTCGTCGACGGCTCCGAAGCGGCGGGCCAGCCACCGGCCGATCTCGATCGGGCGACGCTGGGGCGCGTCGTCGCGCGCGCCGCCGACGCGGCCACTCAGCTGTCCGTCGCGCTCGCCGAGGTCGCCTCTCTCGTGACGCCGGTCGACGTGGGGGCGACGGCACCGCCGCTCCCGGTGGTCGAGGCCGAGCGGAGTCCGGCGCCCGCCGCCGGTGCGGACCGCGGACGCCCGGTCGTCGCGCCACCGGCCCGCAGGCAGCCGACCGCCCTCCCGGTGGGGATATTCGACGACACCCCGGAGGCCGCGCTGCACCTGTTGCGCACGCCGGGGGCGACGCTCGCCGTCGACGGCTACAACGTCTCGCTGGCCGGCTGGCCGACCCTCGCCCTGGCGGCTCAGCGCCATCGCCTGGTCGACGCTCTCGGGGCGTTGGCGGCGCGCACCAGGTGCGTCGTCGTGGTGGTCTTCGACGGCGCCGACGTGGGCGCCGGCCTGCCCGGTGAGTCGCGACCGAGAGGGGTGCAGGTCCGCTTCACGGCGCCGGACGTGGAGGCCGACGACGAGCTGCTCGACCTCGTCGACGCCCTGCCTCCCACGCGTCCGGTGGTGGTCGCCTCGACCGATCGCCGGGTCGCCGACGGGGCCCGTCGTCGGGGTGCCAACGTCATCTCGGGGGCGCAGCTGCTCGGCGTCCTCGGCGTCGAGACCTGATCGCCCGAGCTCAGGCCTCCACCTCCGACGGTGGTGTCGGCGGGGCCTCGCGTCCGGTCCCTCCGGTCATCACGTCCAGCCCGTCGGGGAGGGTGCGGAGGTGCTCGCACAGCTCACGGGACGGGCGCACGTCGAGGTGGCCGAGGACCTTCATCCCCGTGAACTTCTGCACACCGTTCTGCCCGAGGAACGAATGGCCTCGCACCGAACCGAAGTAGGCAGGTCCCGGAGGCGGAGGCAGCGCACTGGTGCGCAGGCCGATGATCGTCCCCGAGGCCGGCAGCCACCACAGGTGCCAGGCGGCGCCGGGGTCGTCGGTGGCCCGCCATCCCCGTCCGAGGTCGATCTCGTGCTCCGGGCCCCGCATCCGCACGAAGTGCTCCGGGCTCACCAGGTCGGTGCGGGGCTCGGGGGGCTTCCAGCCGCTGATGGCCCGGCCGTAGGCCGCGAGCACGGCGAAGGTCATGCCGGCCAGCACGCCGAGGAACACCCAGGTCGAGAGGTCGGCGCCACTCTGGGTCGGCTCGGGTGCCACGCCCACACGCTAACGACAGGACTCCGTCAACCCCCCGCCACCAACGAGAGGGGTGGTACGTGGAGGCGCTGTCACAGGGGCTGAGGAGACTGATGCCATGACCCTTCCCCTCGTCATCGACTGCGACACGTGCACCATGCAGCACACCGACGCGTGCGCCGACTGCGTGGTGACCTACATCTGCTCGCGCGAGCCCGGCGACGCCGTCGTGGTCGACGTCCAGGAGTTCCGGGCGTTGCGGATGCTCTCCGACTCCGGGCTGGTGCCGGAGCTGCGCCACCGCCGCCGCACCGGCTGAGGTCTTCTCCCTGGGTCGTCGGCCCGGCGACAGGGGTGCCACCCCGGCCGGGTGCGACGATGGAGCGTGCCCGCGCCCCCGACGTCCGCCCCGGTGACCGCCGCCGATCTGCGCGCCGTCGGCCTCGCCGCTGGTCTGGTCGCGGTGGGGGTGACCGGCGTCGAGCCGTTCGACGACGCCCGGCGCGCGCTCGTCGCACGCAAGGCCGCCGGGCTCCACGGCGGGATGCAGTTCACCTACCGCAACCCGGAGCGCGCGACCGAGCCCGCTCGGCTGCTCCCCGGGGCCCGCTCGCTGGTGGTGGCGGCGTGGCCGTACCCCGGCGGGTCGGTGGCGCCGCCCGAGGGTGCCCGTCCCCACGGTCGGGTCGCCCGATACGCCACCGAGGACCACTACGCCGCCCTCCGGACCGCCCTCGAACGAGTCGCCGAGGCGCTGCGGGCAGCGGGGCACCGGGCGCGCGTGGTCTCCGACGACAACGGGCTGGTCGACCGGGCCGCCGCGCAGCGTGCCGGGCTGGGTTGGGGCGGACGCAATGCCAACGTGCTGGTGCCGGGCCACGGCAGCTGGGTCGTGCTGGGCGCCGTCGTCACCGACGCCGATCTCGCCCGGGACGAGCCGGTGGGCGACGGGTGCGGGTCGTGCCGCCGCTGCCTCGACGGGTGTCCGACCGGCGCGATCGTCGCCCCCGGTGTCGTCGACGCCCGCCGGTGCCTCGCCTGGCTCGTGCAGGCGGAGGGGTCGTTCCCCGTCGAGCACCGCGAGGCGCTGGGTGACCGCATCTACGGCTGCGACGACTGCCAGGAGGTCTGTCCGCCGAGCCGTCGCGGCCCCGAGGGGACCGCCGCCGTCGATGGCGACGGAGCGTGGGTCGACCTTCTCGAGGTGCTCGACGCGACCGATGAGGTACTGCTGGCCCGCCACGGCCGTTGGTACGTGCCGCGCCGGGACCCCCGCTACCTGCGTCGCAACGCCGTCGTCGCCCTCGGCAACGCCGCCGACCCCGCCGACCGCTCGGTCCGGTCGCACCTGCGCTCGATCGCCGACGGCGCCGACGACCTGCTCGCCGAGCACGCCACGTGGGCCCTCGCCCGCCTCGATGCCCGAGCCCCTGGGGACGGCCGGTGAGGCACCTTCTCGTCACCAACGACTTCCCGCCGAAGATGGGCGGGATCCAGTCGTACCTGTGGGAGCTGTGGCGCCGGCTCCCACCGGAGCGCACCACCGTTCTCACCACCCCCCGTCGCCGCGCTCGGGAGTTCGATGCGGCCCAGCCCATCCGGGTCGAGCGGGACCGGGCCCGGGTCCTGCTGCCCACGAGGGCGCTCGCCCGCCGGATCGACCGGTTGGCCGCCGAGGTCGGCGCCGACCTGGTGCTGCTCGACCCGGCGCTCCCGTTGGGGTTCCTCGGGCCGTGGCTCGAACATCCCTACGGCGTCGTCGTCCACGGTGCCGAGGTCGCCGTCCCGGGACGGGTGCCCGGCCCGCGGCACCTGCTGCGCCGGGTGCTGCGTGACGCCCGGCTGGTGGTTGCGGCCGGCGGCTACCCGGCGGCCGAGGCCCAGCGGGCCGCCGGGCGCGAGCTGCCCACGGTCGTGGTCCCGCCCGGCGTCGATCCGGAACGTTTCCATCCGCTCACCGCCGAGGAACGGAACGCCGCTCGCCTCCGTTTCGATCTCGATCCCCAGGCGCCGCTCGTCGTGGGGCTGAGCCGGCTCGTGCCCCGGAAGGGCTTCGACGTCCTCATCGAGGCGGGCGCCGCCCTCGCCGGTCGTCACCCGAAGCTGCAGATCGCGGTGGTGGGCGCCGGCCGGGACCGCCGTCGGCTCGAGCGCCTCGCCGCCCACCACGGCAGCCCGGTCCGGTTCCTCGGTCGGGTGCCCGAGCACGAGCTGCCAGCGGTGCACGCCATGGCCGACTGCTTCGCCATGCTCTGTCGCGACCGGTGGGGAGGTCTCGAGCAGGAGGGGTTTGGCATCGTCTTCCTGGAGGCGGCGGCATGCGGGGTGCCGGCGGTGGCGGGGCGGTCGGGCGGCACGGCCGAGGCCGTGGCGGACGGCGTCACCGGTCTCGTCGTCGACGCTCCCAGGGACGTGGCAGCGGTGGCCACCGCTCTCGACCGCATCCTCGGCGACGTCGACCGCCGGGCCGAGTTCGGGGCGGCAGCCCGGGAGCGTGCGATCGTCGAGTTCGGCTACGACGGGTTGGCCCGAAGGTTGCAGGCGACGCTGGACGGGCTAGGAATGACCTGGTGAGCCCGGCCGACGAGACCGACGACCTCGCACCCGAGGGTCGAGGCATCCTGCGCACGACGCTGGGCGGCACGGTCGTGTTCATCGTGGTCGGTGTGCTCGGACTGGCGTTCCCGGACATCTTCGTCGGGCCCTTCATCGCCGTGTCACTTGTCGAGTTCGTCGTCGGCTCGGTGGTGTTCCTCCTGGCCTTCCTGCGGGCGGTCGATCGCAGCCGCACCGAGTCCATCGGCATCGGCGGCCTCTTCTTCGGTGCCGGCTCCACGCCGGGTGCGGTGCAGTGGGTCCTCGTCGGCAGCCTCGTCGCCCAGGTGGCGGCCGCCATCGTGTTCGGCTCGGTGCGCCTGTACAGCGGGATGGCGTTCGGCATCCTGGCGCCCATGTGGGCGCTGGGGTTCACGGGCCTCTGGGCGGCG
>DATDIY010000117.1:0-3235 GCA_036520815.1 Acidimicrobiales bacterium | reverse complement strand
CCGCAAGTGGTTGGGCCACCTGTCCCCCGAGGTGCAGCACAAGATCACCATCGGGAACGCGTCACGGGTCTACGACTTCGAACCCGCCGACCCCGCGACCATCACGGCCTGACCCGTCCGAGTCAGACGATGACGGTACGGACGCCGTCGGCCGCGGTCAGGGCCGCGATGCCGTCGTTGACCTCGTCGAGCGAGATCCGACGCGACACCATGGCCCCCAGGTCGATCTGGCCGGCCTCGGCCATACGTATGTAGCGGGGGAAGTCCCGCAGGATCTGCGAGCCGCCCACCGCCGCGCCCTGCAGTCGCTTGCCCGAGAACGTCGCCCGCAGGGCCGGCAGCTCGAAGGTGGCGCCCATCGGCGGCATGCCGACGAGGGTCACCACTCCTTCGATGCGCGCCATGTCGAAGGCCTGCACGATGAGCTCGGGGAGCCCGACCACCTCGAAGGTGAAGTCGGCGCCCCGGCCCTGGGTGAGAGCTCGCACCTGCTCGACCGGGTCTCCCTCGGCGGGATCGACGGCATGGGTGGCGCCGACAGCGATGGCTGCGTCGCGCCGCCCGGCCGACAGGTCGACGGCGATGATCGTGCTGGCCCCGGAGATCCGGGCGCCCTGGACGACCGACTGGCCGACACCTCCACACCCGATGACGGCCACGCTGGAGCCGGGCGTGACCCCGGCGGTGTTCAGCGCCGCGCCCACACCGGTGGTCACACCACAGCCCAACAACGCCAGCTGCTCGTCGACGAGGTCGGTCTGCACCGCCACCACGCTCGCCTCGTCGACGACCATGACCTCGGCGAAGCTGCCGCAGCCGCACACCGCACCGGCCTGACGGCCGTCGGGCAGCTCGAAGCGCTTGGCCTGCTGGACGAGCGGGCCGCGCTCGCAGTGGTTCGACATGGCGTTCGTGCACCACCAGCAGCTGCCGCACGCCGGCGAGACCGACGCCAGCACCCGGTCGCCCACCTTGACCCGGCGCACCTCGGCACCGACCGCCTCCACCGAGCCGCACGCCTCGTGACCGGGCACGATCGGCAGCGACAGCGCCGACTTCCCCTCGATCACGTTCAGGTCGGTGTGGCAGATCCCGCTGGCCGCGATCCGCACCCGGACGTCGCGTGGACCGACCGTCGGCTCGGAGAGATCCTCCAGCACGAGAGGAGCTCGCGGCTCGTACGCAATCGCGACCTTCACGGGCGCCAAACGTACAGTGGGGAGTAACCGCTCGCTCACTCGCCCCCGGAGAGCCGATGTCCAAGCAAGCCACCGCCACGACCGAGGCACCGCGCGCCAGGCGTCTGACCGCCGAGGCCCGTCGTCGCTCGATCCTCCAGGCGGCGCGCAAGGCGTTCAGTGAGACGGGCGACATGAACGGCACCACGATCCGCACCATCGCAGAGCACGGTGGGATCAGCGAGGGCGTGATCTACCGCCACTTCGAGAGCAAGGACCAGCTGTTCTACGAAGCCGTGGTCGAGCCTCTCCGCGAGGCGGTCGACGCGCTCGTCGCGGCAACCGAGTCCATCGACAGCGAAGGCCCGCTCGATCCGGTCCGGCAACGAGAGGCGATGCAGGGCCTCTACCTCCAGCTGGTGGCGACGCTCAAAGAGGTGCTGCCCCTCCTCGGCCTGGTGCTCTTCGGTGACCCTCAGGTGGCCCGGCGCTTCTACCGCGAGAGCTTCGGCCCCTCGATGGACCGCCTGGCCGACGCGTGGCGGGCGGTCGAAGAGCGCTACGGGTTCGAGTTCGAGTCGCCCGACATCTCGGCAAGGGCCGTGATGGGCATCGCCCTCCTGCTGGCCCTGGAGAGCAAGCACAACCCGAAGTTCGACCGCGACCGGGCCCTCGCCCTGGTGACGGAGGGGACCATGGGAGGGTTCTTCCCGTCCTTCGACCCGGCAGGCAAGCCCTGACCGTCGAGCTCGTCCGGGAGATGGCGCGCCGGTTCCAGGCCGGTGACGTCGACCGGGCCCGGGCCCTCTTCCATCCTGAGGTGCGCATCGAGCAGCCGACCTCGCTCCCCCACGGCGGCTCCTGGGTGGGCCCCGCCGGAATGGCCGACATGGGCGCCCGCTTCGCCGAGCACTGGGATCGCACCATCGGGCCGCCCACGATCGGCGGCGACACGCAGCTCGCCGTCCAGGTGACCTCCCAGACGTGGACAGCCCGGGCCACCGGCCGCTCGGCCACGGTCGACGTCGTGGAGCTGTTCTCCTTCGCCGACCGCCTGGTCAGCGAGATCCGGGTGTTCCCGCAGGACACCCACCTGCTGTTGGCGACGCTGGGCTGAACCGCCCTACTGCTGGCGCGCCACCTTGGCGGCGAGCAGCGCGTCAACGGTGTCGACGTCGAACCCGAGCTCGGTCAGGACCTCGACCGTGTGCTCCCCCACACCCGGCAGCATCAGCTCCGGCCCGCCGCCCGTGCCGGGACCGCACCGGATGAGCGGACCGATCTGCTCGAAGTGCCCCCAGTCGGCCGTCTCGTAGGACGCGACCCGTTCCGGGTCGGCCAGGATCCGTCGGCGGAACTCGTCGCGGGTGAGCACAGCGGCGACCACTGCAGGCACACTCGCCGCCTGCAGGCGATCGACCCACACCTCGGCCGTGTCGCCGACGAAGGCGGCGGCCAGGGCGGCGGCCGCCTCGTCGGCGCCGGGCCGACCCGCCAACGGGGTGTAGGCGGCAGGGAGCTCGGGGACGAGAGAGCGGAGGCGTCCCCACGCCGCGTCGTCGGGCACCACCAGCGCCAGCCACCTGCCGTCAGCCGCCTCGTAGAGCCGGTAGCCGGGGCCGAATCCGGTCTGGTCGCCGTCGAGGGCCGGGCCGCGCACCACCTCGCCGTCGCGCAGGAAGACACCGCTGTGCAGCAACATCCCCGCGCCGAGGAGGCTGGTGGTGACCCGCTGGCCCTGCCCGGTGGTGGCACGGGCGTGCAGCCCGGCGAGGATGCCGGCTGCCGCCACCCACCCGCCGGTCATGTCGATCGGGATCCACGTCGCCGCGGTCGGGTCGTTGCCCTCCCCGCCGATCGCCCGCTCGAACCCCGTGAGCGCCTGCATCAGCGCATCGTTCCCCGGGAAGCGGGCTCGGGGACCCGAGGAGCCGAACGCGCTGGCGTGGCAGTGGACCGCGCGCGGGTTCAGCGCGGCGACCGTCTCCTCGTCGATGCCCAGCCGCTCGGCGACGCCCACCCGGAAGTTGTGGAGGACGACGTCGGCGCCGCGCAGG
>DATDIY010000116.1:0-8347 GCA_036520815.1 Acidimicrobiales bacterium | reverse complement strand
CTGTTGCACGGTCTTGGTCTCAGCCATGGCAGTACCACCCCCGTTGTTCCCCCTGCGTCGCACACGCAACGCACCGAGCAACGTACTGCCCCGAATCGCTGACAGCTCGTGGTGACCGCCCGGGCCTGTTCCTCAGAACAGCTTGAGGATGTCGGACTCGATGCCGCGGAGCTCGTCGTAGTCGACCTCGACGCAGTCGATGCCGCGTGACTCGGCCAGCACCTTGGCCTGTGGCTTGATGACCTGGGCCACGAAGATGCCACGCACCGGCCGAAGTGTCGGGTCGAGCTCGAGCCGCTCGAGGTAGCGCACCAGCTGTTCGACACCGTCGATCTCGCCGCGGCGCTTCACCTCAATGGCGACCGCTCGACCGTCGGGGTCTCGGCACAACAGATCGACCGGGCCGATGTCGGTCGGGAACTCCCGCCGGACGAGCTTCAGGCCGTCGGCGATGCTATGCGGATCGGCGGCGAGCAGCTCCTGCAGGTGGGCCTCGACGCCGTCCTTCTGCAGCCCGGGGTCGGTGCCCAGGTCGTGGGCCGAGTCGTGCACGACCTCCTCCAGCGTGATCGTCAGCGTCTCGCCCTTCGGGTTCGTCACCACCCACCGACCGGCCTCCTCGGAGATCCGATTTGGGGCGTTCATCCAGTTCAGCGGCTTATAGGCGCCGCCGTCGGCGTGGACGGCGACGCACCCGTCCGCCTTCACCATGATGAGCCTGGTGGCCATCGGCAGATGGGCCGAGAGTCGGCCGTCGTAGTCCACGGAGCAGCGGGCGATCACGAGGCGCACGGGAGGCGAGCGTAGATGCCGGGAGCTGAAACTCAGTTCAGCGTTCGTCGGTCCCCGGTACGGTTGCGACGTGGAGCCCGTCCTCGCGCTCGCCGCTGTGCTCGACCGCTTCCTGGGAGCGTTCGAACAGGGAGATCTCGCTGCGGTTCGCGACGTCCTCGACGACGACTTCGTGGGTCGGGTGACCTCTGCGGACGGCGGGACCAAAGAGCTGACGGCGGAGCAGTACGTGGCGTCGATCGCGGCGATGGACGTGCCCACCGCTGAGCTGACGTTGTCCGTGCCCGATCTCACCGCGATCGCTGACGACACGATGCTGGTGATGATCGAGGTGCGAGCCGCTCGTAACGGCCGCACCCTCCACAACTTCAGCGGTCAGCTCGCCAGGATCCGCGACGGACGGATCCTCGAGCTCTCGATGGTCGACGCCCTGCCATCGGAGAGCGACGAGTTCTGGTCGGCCTGACCCCGGACGCGCAACCGGACCGGCGAGGCCCTGAGGCCCCACCGGTCCGGGCGATGGTGCAGATGTCGATCAGTTCTTGATGTACGACACCCACGGGTCGGGGACGATGAAGTTGCCGACCGGCCACGGTTGCATGTCGCCGATGACGTCGGAGTTGTAGCCGGCGACGTCGGCGCGGAACACGATGAAGCCACTGAGGGCTTCCGTCGTCACGAGCTCGTCCATCTGGTACCAGAGATCGACGGCCTCCTGGCTCTGCTGGCTGACGCCGTTGATCGACTTCACGAGCTGATCGACCTCGTCGTTCTGGTAGTCACACACGTTGCCCGCGGATTCACCGGTCCAGGCGATCAGCTTCTGGGGACCGGGCACCTGACTGGGGTAGAGCCCGACACCTTCCTTGTTGGGCGACAGGAACTGGTTCACGTAGTCGGTCGTCGGGATGATGTTGACCGTGATCCCGATGTCCTTCAGCTGCTGCTGGATGACCTCCGCCACCTCGTCGAGGTTGAACGCCTGGATCGGGTACATGTCGATCGTGAGACCGTCGGCGTACCCGGCCTCGGCGAGCAGCTCCTTCGCCCCCTCGGGGTCGAAGGCCAACAGCTCACCCACCGCGGGGTTGTACAGGCGGTGCCCCTCGGGCCAGCTCTCCGTCGCCGGCTCGGCGGTGCCGAAGTACACGGCCTCGCTGATGGCCTCGCGGTTCATGCCCTTGTTGATGGCCTGACGCACCCGGGCGTCGGCCAGTGGGCCGTCCTTCTTGCAGATGTGCATGTTCGACGAGGTGTTGGGAGACACCTTCTCCACCGCAACCAGGTTCCCTCCGAGCGAGGACAGCAGCGACGGCTCAGTGAAGGTCACGTCGATCTGACCGGACTGCAGCGCCGCCAGCCCCGAGTTCGGCTGAGCGAACGGAACGCTCTGGATCTCGATCCCGGCGAACTTGATCGCTTCCTCGTTCCAATAGGTCGGGTTCTTCGCGTACGTGAACGACTGCCCCGTCTCATACGCCGTCAGTGTGAAAGGACCGGCACCGATCGGCGCGTTGGGATCGCCCCCGAACTTGAAGACGGAGCCTGCGAACGTCGGGATGTACTGATCGAACCAGCTCGCCGCAGTGCCATCGGTGAAACCCAACGTCAAGGTGGTCGCACCCGTGACCTCAACCGTCTTGAGGCTGTAGAAGGCCGGCAGATAGCCGTTGGTGTTGTCCGCCTGAGCGGCCAGCACCGCCTCGTAGCTCGCCTTCACCGCCTCCGCGTCCAACGGCGACCCGTCACTGAACGTCAGCCCCTCGCGCAACACGATGTCGATCCGATTGGTGTCGACGATCTCCACACTCGTCGCCAGGTCCGGCTCGGTCGCACCATCAGCAGTCGGCCGCAGCAACCGCGCATACAGCAGGTACCACAACGGATCGTTGCTGCCTGAGTTCCCCTGGACGATCTTCAACGGGTTGTAGTTCCAGGCATTGCCGCTCTGGTTCATGTCGTAGCCGAGCTTCAAGATCCCGTTGGGATCGACATCGGACGCAGCGGTCGTCTCGTCCGGCGCGGCGTCATCACCACTGTCACTGTCACTCGAACAGGCCGCGAGCAACAGCCCGCAGACCATCAGCAGCCCCGCGATACGGCGCCACATCCTGTGATCCGTCATAGATCCAACCCCCCGATTGGTTCGCTTCCCCTGTGAGCCTCGCGCCTTAGCAGCACGAGGAACGGACAGTAGCCGACAAATCAACCAGCGTGACGTCGGTCACATTTCGACGCGCCGGTCGAAGATGTCGGGCGTCGGGCTAGGCGATGCCGCGCTTCTCGAAGCGGCTGCGGATGAGCTCCCGCCGCTCTCGGAGCTCGCGGTAGGTGAGCCGATCGACCGACTGGTCGAAGCCGAAGCTGGTCTTCACGCCGGCGAGGTCGACCTCGAAGCTGTTGGCGTCGACCGCCACGTCGGCGAAGAGCTTCTCGCCGTGGTGCTGGGCGAAGTACATCGAGATGTTGGCGATCTCGGAGAACAGGTCGAGGTCCGGCGCCAGCCGGGCGATGGCACCGTCGAGGAAGACCAGGTTCTTCACGTAGAGCATGAGCTCCTTGGGCATGCGGGCGCCGTAGCCGAGCAGCAGCTTCACCACCCGCTGGATCTCGAGGACCATCTCCTCGGGCGTCACCTGCGTCGGATCGATGCCGGGGGCGTCGAGACCGAGCTCCGAGATCACCTGGTCGATGTCCGTGTCGATCGGGAGCGCGCCCAGGTCCCGCAATGCCGACACCTGGCCGTGCAGGTCGTCGGTCATGGCGCCGACCATGAGCCGCAGGAACGCCCGCCTCTTGGTGTCGTCCATCCGTCCGGTGATCCCGAAGTCCAACAGGGCGACGCGTGCGTCGGGCAGCACGAAGAGGTTCCCGCCGTGGAGGTCGCCGTGGAAGACCCCCTCGATCAGGGCGCCCTCCATGAAGCCCACCATCCCCGTGCGGACGACGGCGTGGGTGTCGACCCCGGCGGCGCGCATGGCGTCGACGTCGTCGACCATGAACCCGTCGAGCCGCTCCATCACCAGCACCCGTCGGGTGACGAGCGTGGGGTGGGGGCGAGGGATGACATAGCCGCGCTGGCCGAGCTTCACGAAGCTGTGGGCCACGTCGAGCATGTTCTGGGCTTCGAGACGGAAGTCGAGCTCTTCGGTGATGGTCTCGGCGAAGAGCTCCACCAGCGCCGGGGGGTTCGCCAGCGCGGCGAACGGCAGGCGGCCCACGAGGAAGGGCGCCAGCCACGCCATCACCTCGAGGTCCTGGTGGACCAGCGACGACACGGTCGTGCGCTGGACCTTCACCACGATCCGCTCGCCGGAGTGCAGGGTGGCGGCGTGGACCTGGGCGATCGACGCCGCCGCCAACGGCGTCCGGTCGAACGAGGCGAACACGTCCTCGAGGGTTCGGCCGAGCTCGCTCTCCACCGTGGCTCGCACCGAGCTGAACGGCTCTGGCGGCACCCGGTCGCGGCACTTCTTGAACTCCTCGACCAGCTCCTCGGGGAACAGGCCTTCACCGGAGGAGATGATCTGGGCCAGCTTGATGTAGGTCGGTCCCAGGTGCTCGGCGGCGATGCGCAGACGCCGGGAGAGGTCGGCCCGGCTGACCGAGCGCTCCTTGCCTCGGCCGCGCCAGGCCCAGAGCCCGACCGCCGTGCCGAGCCGACGCACCACCGTGAAGACCCGGCGACTACGGGGCAGTCGCCGGGGACGGATCAGCTCGGGAAGGTCGTGGCGAACGAGCCACCGGATCTGGTCGACCGGATCCCGCCACGGCATGGCGGCCGGATCGACGATCCACGGCGGCTCGTCGGAGAAGGCGCCGAACGCGAGGTCGGCAGGGACCTCGGGGGCGCCGGGGGAGGGGGGTGCGCTCGATGGCGCAGGGGAGGATGCGGAATCCGCCATCCCCGAGGAGTCTACGGGCGTGGGCGACGCCGCCTCCTCGGCCCGACGACAGTCACACGCCCCGACTGCGTCACTCGAGGAGCGGCGCCACCAACTCGAGCACCTCGTCGCCCAGCTCCGGTCGGCAGATGACGAAGTCGGGCAGGTACGGATCCGGTTGGTTGTACGTGAGGGGCGAGCCGTCGAGACGGCTGGCGTGGAGCCCTGCGGCCATCGCCACGGCGGCCGGCGCGCAGTTGTCCCACTCGTACTGCCCGCCGGCGTGCACGTAGGCGTCGACCTCGCCGGTGACGACGGCCATGGCCTTGAAGCCGGCCGAACCCATGGCGACGAGCTCGCCGTCGAACGCCGCCGCCACGACCATCGACGCCATCGTGGTGCGGGTTCGGCTGACGGCCAGACGGAGGGGTCGCCCCTCGGGTCGGGCAGGGACGAGGGGAGCCACGCCGGTGTCGAGCACCTGCCCGACGGCCGGGAGCGAGACGGCACCCACCACCGGGGCGCCGTCGATGGCGAGGGCGACGTGCACCGCCCAGTCGGGCCGGCCCTCCCCGTACTCCCTGGTCCCGTCGAGCGGGTCGACGATCCAGACGCGGGATGCGTCGAGCCGGGTCCAGTCGTCGCGGCCTTCCTCGGACAGCACGGCGTCGTCGGGGCGCAGCCGGGCGAGCTCGGCGACGAGGAACTCGTGGGACTGCAGGTCGCCGGCGTCCTTGAGAGCCCACTGCGACGTGCCCGTCGCGGTCATGTCGTCGCGCAGGGCGACGAGCAGCGTGCCAGCCGCCTCGGCGAGGGAACGGGCGACCTCGTGGTCGGTGGCGGCGGCCGCTCCTTGCATCCCCGTACCCTAAGGCCCCGATGAGCGACGACCTCCCCGCCGGTGCCCACACTCACCGCCCTCAGGGCGACGCGGATCGCAGCCCCGACGTCATGTGGCACGACGGCGACGTCTCCCGCAGCGCGCGTTGGGCGGCCACCCGTCTCGGAGGCGCCACGGTCTGGTTCACCGGGTTGTCGGGCTCCGGGAAGTCGTCCGTCGCCGTCGCCGTCGAACGCCAGCTGGTCGCCAACGGTCGCGCCGCCTATCTCCTCGACGGCGACAACCTTCGGCACGGTCTCAACGGCGACCTCGGCTTCTCGGCCGCCGACCGCGACGAGAACGTGCGGCGTGCCTCGCACGTGGCCCGGCTCTTCGCCGACGCCGGTGTGATCGCGCTCGTGCCCCTCATCTCGCCCTATCGGGAGGCACGGGATCGGGCCCGGACGATCCACACCGCCGCCGGGGTGCCATTCGTGGAGGTCTTCGTCGACACCCCGCTGGAGCTGTGCGAGCGACGGGATCCGAAGGGCCTCTACGCCAAGGCCCGGGCCGGTGAGATCACGGGGATGACCGGGATCGACGACCCCTATGAGGCGCCGGCGGCCCCGGAGCTGCGCCTCACGCCCGACCACGGCGACGTCGACGCCATGGCGGCCGAGGTCGTGGAGCTGCTCGACGGCCTCTGACCCCCGAGCGTGGCTCAGGCGCTCTGGCGGCCCATCTCGACCGCACGCCCCACCAGCTTGCGCACAGCGGCCTCGTCGGCGCCGTCGGCGACCAGGGCGTCGATTCTGTCCTCGAGGTCCGCAGCGAGACGCTGGTCGACCTCTGCGGGTCGATTGTCCCCCTTCTTGGACAACGAGCCCGGGGGCGAGACCGAGGTGACCAGCACGAGCCCGAGCGCGGCGATCGCGGTGATGAGGCCGAAGGTGATGGCGGTGCCGTTGTTGTCGGCGATCGAGCCGACGATCATCCCGGCGATGCCGAGCACGA
Source organism: Acidimicrobiales bacterium (assembly GCA_036520815.1). GTDB lineage: Bacteria > Actinomycetota > Acidimicrobiia > Acidimicrobiales > Acidimicrobilacustridaceae > CAMFLJ01. The sequence goes on along the minus strand of DATDIY010000116.1, from coordinate 1,837 downwards.
ACACGACCTGCACGACCCAGCGCACGAGTCGGGGGCTCAGCTTTGGCCCCGCGTCGGTCCGGGCGGCGTTCGGCGTGCTGCGCGCGGCGGTGGTCATCGGACGAGCGGCTTGTACTTGATGCGATGGGGCTGCTCGGCATCGGCGCCGAGCTCCTTCTTCCGGAAGGCCTCGTACTCGGTGAAGTTCCCTTCGAACCACCGCACCTGGGAGTCGCCTTCGAAGGCGAGCACGTGGGTGGCGACCCGGTCGAGGAACCAGCGGTCGTGGCTGATCACCACCGCGCAACCGGCGAAGGCATCGAGGCCGTCCTCCAGGGCGCGCAACGTGTCGACGTCGAGATCGTTGGTCGGCTCGTCGAGGAGGAGGACGTTGCCACCGCGCGCGAGCACCTTGGCCAGATGGACCCGGTTGCGTTCGCCACCGGAGAGCACGCCGACCTTCTTCTGCTGGTCGGAGCCCTTGAAGTTGAACGAGGCGACGTAGGCCCGACCGTTCATCTCCCGGTTCCCGAGCTTCACCACGTCGCGGCCGTCGGTGATCTCCTCGTAGACCGTCTTGTCGGCGTCGAGCACGTCGCGGCTCTGGTCGACGTAGGCGAGGTCGACCGTCGGCCCGACCTGGAGATCGCCGCCATCGGGCTTCTCCTGCCCGGTCAGCATGCGGAACAGCGTGGTCTTGCCGGCGCCGTTGGGGCCGATGACACCGACGATGCCGGCCCGCGGGAGCGAGAACGTGAGGTCCTCGATCAGGAGCCGGTCGCCGAAGCCCTTGGCGAGGTGGTCGGCTTCGACGACCTGGTCGCCGAGGCGCTCGCCAGAGGGGATGAAGATCTCGAGCCGGTCGCCGCTGCCCTGCGCCGCCTGGGACTCGGCCAGCAGCTGCTCGTAGGCGGACAGCCGGGCCCTGCCCTTGGCCTGGCGGGCCTTCGGCGCCATGCGCACCCAGTCGAGCTCGTGGGCGAGGGTGCGGGCCCGTGCCGACTCCTGCTTCTCCTCCATCCGGAGGCGTTCCTGCTTCTGCTCGAGCCAGCTCGAGTAGTTGCCCTCGAACGGCATGCCCTTGCCGTGGTCGAGCTCGAGGATCCAGCGGGCCACGTTGTCGAGGAAGTAGCGGTCGTGGGTGATGGCCACGACGGTGCCGGGGTAGTCGCGCAGGAACCGCTCCAGCCACGCCACCGACTCGGCGTCGAGGTGGTTGGTGGGCTCGTCGAGGAGCAGGAGGTCGGGGCGGCTCAGCAGGAGGCGGCACAGGGCCACCCGGCGCCGCTCACCACCGGAGAGGGTGGTGACGTCGGCATCGGACGGCGGGAGGCGCAGCGCGTCCATGGCGATCTCGATGGTGCGCTTGAGGTCCCATGCACCGCTCGCTTCGATCTTGGCCTCGAGGTCAGCCTGCTCCTCGCCGAGCTTCTCGTAGTCGGCATCAGGGTCAGCCCATTTGGCCAGGACCTGGTCGTAGCGCTCGAGCAGGGTGGCGGTCTCGCCCAGCCCGTCCATCACGTTGCCCATGACGTCCTTGCCGGCGTCGAGCTGCGGCTCCTGCTCCAGGAGACCGACGGTGAACCCCGGAGAGAGGCGGGCGTCGCCGGTGTAGCCGTCATCGAGACCGGCCATGATCCGCAGGAGGGAGGACTTGCCCGATCCGTTGGGGCCGATCACGCCGATCTTGGCCCCCGGGTAGAACGAGAGGCTGATGTCCTTCAGCACCTCGCGATCGGGTGGGTGGAAGCGACTCACCTTGCGCATGGTGAAGATGAACTGGGCACTCATGGCCGGCCAGGGTACCGATGCCGCCGTGCATGCACGGAACCGGGACCGGACGCGCCGGTGCCCCCCC
>DATDIY010000115.1:0-5640 GCA_036520815.1 Acidimicrobiales bacterium | reverse complement strand
GAGCTCGACGGCACCTTCCCGAACCATCCGGCCGACCCCATCCAGCCCGAGAACCTGCGTGACCTGCAGGCCCGGGTCCGCGAGACCGGCGCCGACGTCGGCCTCGCCTTCGACGGCGACGCCGACCGGGTCTTCCTCGTCGACGACCAGGGCGAGCTGGTGTCGGGTTCGCTGACGACTGCGATCGTCGCCGACGCCATGCTGCGCAAGCATCCGGGCGAGACGGTGCTCTACAACCTGATCTGCTCGAAGGCGGTCCCCGAGGTCATTGCCGAGGCCGGCGGTACCGCGGTGCGCACCCGGGTGGGCCACTCGTTCATCAAGCAGGTGATGGCAGACACCGGCGCCTGCTTCGGCGGCGAGCACTCCGGCCACTACTACTTCCGGGACAACTACCGGGCCGACTCGGGCATCATCGCCGCCCTCACCGTGCTCGAGCTGGTGTCGACCGCCGGTGTGCCGCTCTCCACGCTGCGCAAGCCCTACGAGCGATTCGCCGCCAGCGGGGAGATCAACACCAAGGTCGCCGATCCGTCGGCGGTGATCGAAGCGGTGGCCACCCACTACGCCGGATCGCCCCAGGATCGACTCGACGGGCTGACCGTCGAGCTCACTGGCGACACCGCCGACGCCTGGTGGTTCAACCTCCGGCCGTCCAACACCGAACCGCTCCTGCGGCTCAACCTGGAGGCGTCCGACCGTGAGGCGTGCGACCGCCACGTGGCCGAGGTCCGGGCCCTGATCGCCGATGCCGGCGGGTCGCAGCACTAACCGAGGAGAACCGATGGCGCTCGACCCCCAGCTGCTCGAGATCCTGGCCTGTCCCGAGGACAAGGGCCCCTTGCTCTACTTCGCCGACGAGCAGGCGCTCTACAACCCGCGCCTCAAGCGTCGCTACGACGTCCGCGACGACATCCCCATCATGCTGGTCGACGAGGCCACGACCGTCGACGACGCCGAGCACCAGCGTCTGCTGGACAAGGCCGAGTCCGACGGCGTGGTGCCCACGTTCGACGCGTGACCCCGGTTCTCGACACCCTCGGCATGTTCGACGCCGCTGCCGCGGTGCCCGAGCAGATCGCCGTCGCCGCTGACGCCGCCACGGCGGCGCTGGAAGGCCTGCCTCTGCCGGCGCACGACGACATCGCCAACGTCGTGCTCGCCGGGGTGGGGGTGTCGGGACAGGCGAGCCGGGTGGTGCTCGAGACGGCCGGGCCGCTCATGGCCGTGCCGGTCGTGGTCCACCAGGGCTACGGGATCCCGAACTTCGTCGATGCCTCCACCCTCGTGGTGGCCGTGTCCTACGACGGCGACGCCGAGGAGACGGTCGAGGCGGCCCAGGAGGCCCTCGAGGACGGTGCCCACGTGGTGTGCGTGAGCCGAGGCGGGCGCCTGGCCGAGCTCGCCCGGTCCTCGAATGCCATCCACCTGCCGGTGGGGGTGGAGGTCCCGGTCGAGCGGGCCGCGCTCTCCCCGCTCGCGGTACCCGTGCTGCTCACCCTCGAACGGGTGGGCTTCTTCCCCGGCGGTCGGACGTGGATCGACGACGCCGTCCGTCAGCTCTCGCGTCGGCGTGACGCCCTCATCTCCGAGGACAACCTGGCCCGGCGCCTCGCGCTCCGCCTCGGCCGGGCGTTCCCGATCGTCTACGGGGGCAACGGCCTCGGCGGTGCGGCCGCCGAGCGTTGGAAGGCCCAGTTCAACGAGAACGCCAAGGTGGCGGCCTTCTCCAACCAGGTTCCCGAGCTCACCCACGACGAGATCTGCGGCTGGGGCCAGGACGGCGACGTCACCCGCCAGGTCTTCCAGCTCTTCCTGCTGCGCCACGACTTCGAGCACCCGCAGGTGGCCCGACGCCTCGCGGTGGTGGACGAGCTCCTCGACGAGGTGGTGGGTGCGGTGCACACCGTGCGAGCCGAGGGAGAGGGCATGTTGGCCCAGCTGCTCGACCTCGCACTGGTAGGGGACTTCGCCAGCCTGCACGCCGCTGCAGAGCAGGGTGTCGATCCCGGGCCGGTTCCCGTCCTGGCCGAGATGGAGTCACGAGTCGGAGCTCGCTGAGCACCACCACTACACTTCCCTGCCGGGCTGACCGAAAGGGTCAGAGGGCCCCAGCCCCGCTCCATACGGCGACACCCATGTCGGGTTGTTCGCTTTCGACGCGCACTCGCGGAGGATGCCCTCACCATGACCCTGACCGCTGAGATCTCTGACACGGGGATCGACTACAAGGTCGCCGACCTCTCCCTGGCCGGGTTCGGCCGCCGGGAGATCCAGCTCGCCGAGCATGAGATGCCGGGGCTGATGTCGCTGCGCGCCGAGTACACGGATCGCCAGCCCCTCGCCGGCGCCCGCATCACCGGGTCGATCCACATGACGATCCAGACGGCGGTGCTCATCGAGACCCTCGTCGCCCTCGGCGCCGAGGTGCGCTGGGCCAGCTGCAACATCTTCTCCACCCAGGACCACGCCGCCGCCGCGGTCGTGGTCGGCCCCGAGGGCACTCTCGATCGCCCCAGGGGCGTCCCGGTCTACGCCTGGAAGGGCGAGACGCTCGACGACTACTGGTGGTGCACCGAGCAGATCCTGCGCTGGCCCGACGGCCAGGGCCCGAACATGATCCTCGACGACGGCGGCGACGCCACCCTCCTCGTGCACAAGGGCGTCGAGTACGAGCGCACCGGCGTCGTACCAGTCGCCACCGAGGACGACTCGGAGGAGTGGGCGGTCGTGCTGGGCGTTCTGGCCCGCACCGTCGCCGACGAGCCCAAGCTGTGGCACGGCATCGCGGACGGCCTCCGGGGTGTCACCGAGGAGACCACCACCGGCGTGCACCGCCTCTATCAGATGGAAGAGGCCGGCCAGCTGCTGTTCCCCGCCATCAGCGTCAACGACTCGGTCACCAAGTCGAAGTTCGACAACCTCTACGGCTGCCGCCACAGCCTCATCGACGGCATCAACCGGGCCACCGACGTGATGATCGGCGGCAAGGTCGCCGTGGTGTGCGGCTACGGCGACGTCGGCAAGGGCTGCGCCGCCTCGCTGCGGGGCCAGGGCGCCCGGGTCATCGTCACCGAGATCGACCCCATCTGTGCCCTGCAGGCGGCCATGGAGGGCTACGAGGTCGCCCGGCTCGAGGACGTCCTCGACATCGCCGACATCTACGTCACCGCCACCGGCAACTTCAACGTGATCAGCGCCGAGCACATGGGCCGGATGAAGCACCAGGCCATCGTGGGCAACATCGGCCACTTCGACAACGAGATCGACATGGCCGGGCTCAAGAAGATGAGCGACGTCCAGCGCGTCGAGATCAAGCCGCAGGTCGACCTGTTCGTGTTCCCCGACGGCCACTCGGTGATCGTGCTGGCCGAGGGCCGCCTGCTCAACCTCGGCTGCGCCACCGGCCACCCGAGCTTCGTGATGTCGGCCAGCTTCTCCAACCAGGTGATCGCCCAGATCGAGCTGTTCGGCCACCAGGACTTCTACGAGAACAAGGTGTACACGCTGCCGAAGCACCTCGACGAGAAGGTGGCCCGGTTGCACCTCGACTCGCTGGGCGTCCGCCTCACCGAGCTCTCCGAGGACCAGGCCGCGTACCTGGGCATCCCTCAGCACGGCCCGTACAAGCCCGACCACTACCGCTACTGACCGCGCGGTTTCACTTCGCCTGACCGAAACTGCCCGCGGAACGCACGCTGGAGCGTGCAGTTCGCGGGCAGTTTCACTCCGGGTGGGACTGTCGCAGAGGGTTCGTAGCGTCGGGCGGGTGACGATCGTCGATCTGCTCCTGCCGTCGCGGTGCGCCGGGTGCGACGCGCTCGGGCCCTCACCCTGTTCGAGGTGCGCATCGGGCTTGCGACCGGCCCCCGCGCTCGCGCCGCCTCCGGGCCTCGACCGGCTCGACGCGCTGCTGCGCTACGACGACGCCGCCCGGGCCTTCGTCACCGCGGTCAAGTACCGCAACGCCCGGGCCTCGATCGACGGGCTGGCGGGGGCGGTGGCCGCCCTCGTGGTCGACGGACGGTCCACCATCGACGTGGTCACCTGGGCTCCGACGACGCCCGAGCGCCTCCGGAGCAGGGGGTACGACCAGGCTGAGCTGCTCGCCCGGGCGATCGGGCGGCAGCTCCGGCTGCCGGTCCGGCGGAGCCTGCGTCGCATCCCCGGCCCGCACCAGACCGGCCGACCCGCCCACCTCCGCCGCCGGGGCCCGCAGTTCGTCGCGCTCGGCCGTGCAGGCACGAGCGTGCTCGTGGTCGACGACGTCTGCACCACCGGCACGACCCTGTCCGCTGCCGGGGCGACGTTGCGTCGCGCCGGGGCGCGACAGGTTCGCGGCCTGGTCATGGCACGGACACCCAGGTCCGGGGTCCATCGGTAGACTCGACGGTCCCATGGGCGTTTTCAACAAAGTTCTCCGCGCCGGCGAGGGCAAGAAGGTCCGGGCCATCCAGGCGCTCGTTCCCGACATCAGCGCGCTCGAGCCCGAGATCCAGGCACTGTCCGACGACGCGCTCGCGCACAAGACCATCGAGTTCCGCGAGCAGCTCGACAACGGCGCCGAGCTCGACGATCTGCTGATCGAGGCCTTCGCCGTGGTTCGCGAGGCCGCGCTCCGCGAGATCGGGCAGCGGCACTACGACGTGCAGCTCATGGGCGGTGCCGCCCTGCACTTCGGCTGGGTGTCGGAGATGAAGACCGGTGAGGGCAAGACCCTCGTCTCGACGCTCCCGGTCTACCTCAACGCCCTCGCCGGCAAGGGCGTCCACGTCATCACCGTCAACGACTACCTGGCCACCCGTGACTCGGAGTGGATGGGCCAGGTGCACCGCCGCCTCGGCCTCAGCCTCGGCCTGATCGTCCCCGGCCAGTACGACGCCGCTCACAAGCGGGTCCAGTACGCGTGCGACATCACCTACGGCACGAACAACGAGTTCGGCTTCGACTACCTGCGCGACAACATGGCCATGAGCCGCGCCGAGCAGGTGCAGCGCGGTCACAGCTACTGCATCGTCGACGAACTCGACTCGATCCTCATCGACGAGGCCCGCACCCCGCTCATCATCTCGGGCCGGGTCAGCGACGCGGCGAAGCTGTACTACAAGTTCGCGTCGGTCGCCCGTGGCCTCACCCGTGACGTCGACTACGAGGTCGACGAGGAGAAGCGCATCGTCTTCCCGTTGCCCGAGGGCATCGAGAAGGTCGAGAAGTCGCTCGGGGTCGAGAACCTGTACGACGACGTCTCCACCAGCCTCGTGCACCAGCTCCAGGTCGCCATCAAGGCGAAGGAGCTCTACCGCAAGGACCGCGACTACCTCATCAGCGACGGCGAGGTGAAGATCGTCGACGAGTTCACCGGCCGCGTGCTGGACGGTCGTCGCTGGTCCGAGGGTCTGCACCAGGCCGTGGAAGCCAAGGAAGGGGTGAAGATCAAGGAGGAGAACCAGACCCTCGCGACCGTCACCCTGCAGAACTACTTCCGCATGTACGACAAGCTCGCCGGCATGACCGGTACCGCCCTCACCGAGGCGGCCGAGTTCATGGGCACGTACAACCTGCAGGTGGTGCCGATCCCGACGCACCGCCCCATGGTCCGCAACGACCAGGCCGACCTCATCTACAAGAGCGAGGACGCCA
>DATDIY010000114.1:0-2356 GCA_036520815.1 Acidimicrobiales bacterium | reverse complement strand
CTCATCGCCGAGGTCGAGGGCGACATCGCGCAGTACGCGGCCGACAACCCCGAGTTCAAGGGCCAGGAAGGCACTGTGAGCTACGTCTTCGACGACGGCACCATCGGTGCCTACGCCCCCGGTGACGCCCGCAGCCGGATCATCACCGAGCTCGGCTTCGTCATCCCGCAGGTGGTCATCGATGCCGCCGGCGACCAGTTCTACTCCCAGTTCAGCCTGGAGGAGATCGGCAAGCTCGACCACGACCTCCTGCTGTGGATCTCCTACGAGCCCGAGGCCGTGAAGGCCATCAAGGAGAGCCCGCTGCGCCAGCAGCTGGCCGCCTACACCGAGGGCCGCGAGGTCTTCATGACCGAGATGGAGGCCGGGGCGTCGTCGTTCAGCAGCGTGCTCAGCCTCCCGTACCTGCTCGACACCCTGGTGCCGAAGCTCGCCCTCGCTGTCGACGGCGATCCGTCAACCGTCGTCGAGTGACCTGACTGCCCGTGGGCGACGCGGCTCGGGTGTGGCGACACGCCACTCGAGCCGCGGCCCACTTGGACGGACGGCCAGATCGCCGTCGGGCGATGATGGTCGCCGCACGAGCGTCCGGGGGGAAGCGATGGCCGAGGTCGACACCGACCAGCTGTTCCGAGAGATCCTGACCAGCGACCCGCCGAAGTGGACCGGGCCCTACCCGTGCGCCACCCGCGACCACCTCTTCGGTGAGGTGTGGGCCCGACCGGGACTCAGCCGGCGCGACCGCCGCCTGATCTCGTTGGCGTGCGTCTCGTCGGCGAGCATCCCGATCGCCCTCGAGAGCCACGTGTACTCCGCCCTGCTCAGCGGGGACATCGGGCTCGACGAGCTGCTCGAGGCGGTCCTCCAGTTCGCCGTCTACAACGGCTGGGCGCGCGCCTCGTTCTTCGAGGGCATCGTCCGCATGCAATGGGTGCGCGTGTGCCAGGAACGCGGCGAGGAGATCGGTGAGTGGCCCGAGCCCCCAGCCGTGCCGATCGACCTCGACGACCATGCAGCGCTGGTGGAAGCAGGCGAGCGCACCTATGTCGAGGTGCTCGGCACCGAGCCGCAGCCCCGGGGTCGTCTGCTCCAGGAGACGGGTGTGCTCGGCTTCGTCTACGCCCGGGTCTGGGGTCGAGAGACCCTGCCGCGCCGCGACCGTCGGCTCCTCACCCTTCCGTGGGTCGCCCTCAACGGCGGCCCGGCCACGATCAGTCGGCACGTCGCCGGCGCGCTCACCAGCGGAGACCTCTCCACCGAAGAGCTCGAAGAGGTGGTCCTGCAGACCTCGGCCTACGGCGGACTGCTCGTCGGGGAGCGCCTCGACGATGCCCTCCGGGCCGCCACCGAGAGCCGGACCTGATCAGAGCTCCGGCCGCACCACCACGGCCTCCTCGACCGCGCCGAGAGCGACGTAGGAGAGATCAGTGGAGTCGAGGCGCAGCACCGCCACCTCGGCGCTGATCGACACGACCTCGCCGGCGACCACCTCGCCACCGAGCACGAGGCGCAGACGGTCCCCGGGCTCCGCGGCGCGAGCGAGGATCCGGCCGAACGATGCCGTCATCGTCATCGAGCCCTCGCCGTGGACGGGATCCCCGCCCACCAGCCGGACCGAGGCGACGCAGGTCAGGCGCACGACGAGCCACTCGTCGTGACCCGCGCAGAACACGACGGCGTCGGGGCCGACCGCCCAGACCTCGACCCGGTGGCGCCGCCCCTGGGTGGTGGTCACCACTGCGGTTGCCCGGCGCTCGGCCAGGTCGGCGAGCACCCCGACGAGGGTCGCGTCCTCGGCGGCGTGAGCTCGCAGCGCGCCCACCCGGGCGCGCGACCGCGCTGCCTGATCGGAGCGCACGTCGCCCAGCCAGCGGTCGAGGGCGTCGCTGGGCGACGGATCGCGAGAGGCGAGAGATGCCATGAGGCAGGTCTCGGCAGAATCCCGGCGGTCCTGAACGTCGGGACCCGTAGGCTGGGGGGCCACATGCCAGACACGAAGGTCCACATCCACGTCCCTGGGAACCACCTCATGACGGGGCTGCTCGGGACGCGCGACGAGTTGCTGCGCCTCGTGGAGGACGCCTTTCCCGACACGAGCGTGCACGTGCGGGGCAACGAGATCACCGTCGAGGGCGAGCAGGCCGAGCAGGTCGGGCGTCTCTTCGAGGAGATGGTGGTGCTCCTGCAGCAGGGGCAGGTCCTCGAGCCCGTCGCGGTGCGCCGCAGCATCGAGATGGTGAAGGTCGACGAGCGGCCGTCCGAGGTGCTCGCCACCGACGTGCTCCGGGGGGCCAAGGGCCGGATGGTGCGCCCCAAGACGAGCGGCCAGAAGCGCTACATCGAGGCGATCCGCAAC
>DATDIY010000113.1:0-20072 GCA_036520815.1 Acidimicrobiales bacterium | reverse complement strand
GGCGTATCCGCATCATCCGCGACCTCGACGTCGCGGTGTACACCCATCCCGCCGACTGCCACGGCGTGTCGCTCGAGTTCTTCACCGAGTCCTTCCACGAGGACGAGCGCCTGACGGGCGGGCCCATGCGGCCGTCGTCGTACTGGCGCGACGAGCACCCACTCGCCCTCACCGGGCTCCACGGTCTCACCCACGTGACGCCCGATCTCGAGGCGACGGCTCAGTTCTTCTGCGACCTGCTCGACGCGCAGCCGATGGACGAGCAGGAACGCCCTGCGATCGGTGGACGAGCGGTCGCGCTGCAGGTGGCCGACATGGTGCTGGAGGTCCTCACCCCGACGGGTCCCGGCCGGCTGAAGGAGCACCTCGAGCGCCACGGCGAGGGACTGCGCTCCACCGTGTTCAGGGTTCACGACCTCGACAAGGCCTGCGCCCATCTGTCCGCCCACGGCATCGATCCGGTGACGGGCACCGCGCCGTCAGCGGTGGCGATCCCGGCCGAGCAGAACCTCGGCGTGATCTTCGAGCTCGTCCAGCACGACGGCTGACGGAGGCTGGTCGCACCTGAGTGAGGCTGACGCCTGCCCGAGCGCCCGAAGGCGACACCGATAGATTCGCCGGCCATGGACTGGCTCTCGAACCCCGAGGTGTGGACCGCGCTCGCCGCTCTGCTCGCGCTCGAGGTGGTGCTCGGCGTGGACAACGTCGTGTTCATCTCGATCCTGGCGAGCAAGCTGCCCGAAGACCAACAGGACCGCGCCCGCAAGACGGGGCTGCTCGCCGCCGGCGGGATGCGCATCCTGCTCCTGCTCGGGGTGGGCTGGATCGTCAGCCTCAAGTCGGAGCTCTTCACGCTCTTCGGGATCAGCTTCACCGGCAAGGACCTGGTACTGCTCGCCGGTGGCATCTTCCTGATCTACAAGGCCACCAAGGAGATCCACCACAAGCTCGAGGGCGAGGAAGGCGAGGTCTCGGCCCGGACCGCTCCCACCTTCGGCGCGGTGATCGCCCAGGTCCTGCTCCTCGACCTCGTGTTCTCGATCGACTCGGTGATCACCGCGGTCGGCATGACCGAGTACGTGGCCGTCATGATCGTGGCGGTGATGGCTGCTGTCGGCATCATGTTGTTCGCGTCGAAGGCGATCTTCGGCTTCGTGAGCCAGCACCCGACGGTGAAGATGCTCGCCCTGTCGTTCCTGCTCCTGATCGGCATGACACTCGTCGCCGAGGGCCTTCACCAGAAGATCCCCAAGGGCTATGTGTACGCCGCCATCGCCTTCTCGGTGTTCGTCGAGTTCCTGAACCTGCGGGCCAAAGCCCGACGGGCGAACGCAGCGGAGCCCGTGCACCTCCACGAGCCCATCGTCGAGGAGCCCGCCCTCCCCAGCGCCTGAGCCGAAGCGACGAGCGGACGTCCGCCTCCCCGAGTCCCCGCACTCCATGAGGACCGGTAACCTGGCCTCTCACATCACAGAGGTACCGATCCACGTTTCCCCCCGGATCGGGAACCTTGGTGCTACTCGAGGAGCTTCTCGCTCGGGGAAGCGGGAGCGGATGTCCGAGCAAATGGTCGAGCCGAGGGTGGATGATCGCCGCGCCCCGGCGTCCCCGGCACCCGAGATCGAGGTCGACCATCGCCGGTTCGGCGTCGAGCTGACCACCGCCGTCGAGGAACGCCTCGACGAGGCGACGCTCGATCGGGCCCACCGACGCATCCAGCGCAAGGCCCTGATCGTGGGCGGCTGGTACGCCAGCTCCTACGTGCTGGTGCTGCTCGCCAGCTCCTGGTGGATGGGCATCCTCGCCTGCACCTCCCTCGCCGTGTCGATGGCCGCGGTCGGCTTCAACATCCAACACGACGCCAACCACAACGCCCTGTTCCGGACGCGAGGCACCAAGCGGCTCAGCACTCCGAACCGCGCCGTCGGCTGGTCGATGTACGCGCTGGGGGGCAGCGCGGCCCAATGGATCAAGGGCCACGTCAACGCCCACCACTCCGCTCCGAACGTCGTGGGCAGGGACGACGACATCGAGCTGGCGCCGTTCGCCCGCCTCGCCCCCCAACAGGCCCGCCACCCGTGGCACCGGTGCCAGCACCTGTACCTCTGGGCCCTCTACTGCTTCACGTCGGTGGCCATCATGGTGGCGGACGTCGCGACGGCCGCCAGCCAGACGAGAGCCGGCGACCGGCAGGGCAACCGACCGTCGGTCGCCGACTACACCGTGCTCCTCGGGACCAAGGCCGCATTCGTGGTCGCCATGGTGGTCGTTCCGCTGCTCCTGCACCCGTGGTGGATCGTGCTCCTCGGGATCGCCCTCACCCTGGCGCTCTCGGGCCTCCTGCTCGGCGTCGTGTTCCAGCTCGCCCACGCCGTCGAGCAGGCCGACTTCCGTCGGAGCGACGAACGCCTCGAGTGCACCTGGCACGAATGGCAGGTGCGTTCGACGGTCGACTTCTGCCACGGACAGGGGCCTGCCGCCCGGATGGTCACCTGGTACACGGGTGGCCTCAACTACCAGACCGAGCACCACCTCTTCCCTCGGGTGCCCCACACCGCCTACCCCGACATCGCCGTCGTCGTCGGAGAGGTGTGCACGAAGTACGACATCCCCCACACGGTGCAAGGCACCCTGCGCGAGGCGGTGGCGTCGCACTACCGCCACCTGCGCCGGCTCGGTCAGGCCTGATCGGAATCGAGTTGTGAGCGAACCGTGAGGTCCGCTCGGGTCAACCTCGAGGGAAGTCCGGTAGGCCGGTCTCGTGAAGGTTCCACGCGGAGCGCAAGGACACGCGCTCCGGCGCGGCGTCGAACGCCCGACTGCCCCCTTCATGTGGCTCGCGGCGGTCTGCCTTCTGGCTCTCGGGCTCGCCTCCTGCTCGGCGTCGTCCGCCGGCGGCGCCATCCAGACCCGCGGAGGGGAGCCCGGCCGACCGGTCGTCGTGCGTCTCTTCGGTGACAGCCTCACGTGGGAGTCCCAGGCGGTACTGGAGGCGCGGCTCGGCGCAGGCTTCGACCTACGCGTGACGACCTTCGGGGGCATCGCGCCTTGCGACCTGGCGGATGAGATCATCGCCACGGCCGAGGCCGACGAAGCCGACGTCCTCCTGCTCCAGATGAGCGGCAACGCCGTCTCACCGTGCATGCACCCCTCGAACAGGCCGCTCTCCGACACGGAGCGGCTCGACAAGTACCGGGCGGACGTTCTCTCCATCATCGAGGAGACGAGCTCGACGGGCATCCCGCTCGTCCTCGTCGGCACCCCGCCGATGCCGCCGCAGCGCAACCAGAGCCCCGACGCCGTCTACCGGGAGCTCGCCGAACTGTCCGCCAGCCGAGATCGACCCGTCTCGTACCTCGATGCCGGAGCCGCGGTGGCCGGCCCCGCGGGCGCCTGGACCGCCACGCTGCCGTGCCTGCCGTTCGAGTCGGATCGCATGGGCTGCACCGGCGGGCAGATCGCGGTGCGGGCGGCCGACCAGGTGCACTTCTGCCCAGGCAGTCTCGGCGAATCCAACGGAACGATCGTGGCCTGCGACCGTTGGTCGTCAGGAGCGTGGAGGTACGGGGCAGCGATCGCCGCAGATCTTCGCGACCGGTATCCGCCTGGCTGAAAGGCGCCCGCCACGCGAGATGCCCCCAACTTCGCATCACAATTCGCTCACAATCGACGGAGCACCTCGTGCCGACGGGCAAGGCTATGGGTGATGGATGTCACCAGTGTGACGAGGAGACATTGACCGCACCGGCCCGATCACCTCTCAGCGGATGGCGCGTCCTCGTGGTCGAGGACGACGACGAGCTGCGGGAGGTGCTCGCGAGCTCCCTCGCCCTGGCCGGCCTCGACCTCTTCACCGCTCGCAACGCCTCCGAGGCGCTGCTCGAGGTCCAACGGGTCCAGCCGCACCTGGCACTCATCGATGTCGGGCTCCCCGGCCGCAACGGGTTCGAGTTCGGTCGTGGCCTCCGCGAGGCAGGCCACCGCGTGGCGATCATCTACCTCACCGCCCGAGGCGAACTGCGCGACAAGCTCACCGCGTTCGAATCCGGCGCAGACGACTACCTGACCAAGCCGTTCAGCCTGGCCGAGCTCGTCGCCCGCATCCGAGCCGTGATCGGTCGCACCTTCGGCGACCACGAGCAGGGCGTCCTGCGCTATGCCGATGTCGAGATCGACGAGGCCCGACACCTGGCCAGCCGCGGCGGCCGGGCGCTGACACTCACGCCCACCGAGTTCAGACTCCTCAGCTACCTCCTCGTCAACGCGGGCTACGTCCTGTCGCGCCAACAGCTCCTGACCCACGTCTGGGGCTACGACTACGAGGGCAACACCAGCGTCGTCGAGAACTACATCTCGTTCCTCCGGCGCAAGCTCGACGACCGCGAGGGCCACCTGATCCGGACGATCCGGGGCATCGGCTACTGCCTTCGCAGCGACGAGGGGGCCGAGGAATGCGGCTGACCCTTCGCCATCGGCTCGTCCTGGCCATCGGCGCCGCCTGCATCGTGGTGTTCGGTGCCGTCGGCTTCGCCTCGGTACGGGCCGTTCGAGCGGAGCTCGTGGAGCGGATGGACCAGTCGTTGGTCCGATCGGTCGCCAGCGCGCCCGCCGCCGCCGGGTTCATCACCCCCGAGCAGTCGAAGCTCCTGCGAGAAGCGTCCGGCCCGTCGGAGATCACGGTGCTCGTCGCCACCCCCGACTCGACGAAGCTCGCGGTCCCGGCCGGGAACCCGGACACCCCACTGCCTGGCCCGGACCTCGACGGGCTCTCCTACGACGAGCTCCTCGCGCGCCAAGGTGCCGCGTTCGGCGTCCCGGGCGAGGGCGACGGCTCGGCCCAGAGGGTCGCGGTCCAACAGCTCGGCTCGGGCTCGGTCGTGATCTACGCGCGATCCCTCGCCGACGTCGACGCGACGACCCGCCAGCTGACCTTGACCGTCCTGGGGATCTGCGCGATCGGCCTCATCGTCCTGCTGGTGCTCGTCGCCCTCGCCGGGCGACGCGTCGTCCGGCCCCTCGAGCACATCATCGACGTCGCCGGTGTCATCGGGGCGGGCGAGCTCGACCGCCGCCTCCCCTCTCACCTGCCCGACCAGGACACTGAGCGCCTGGCCGAAGCCCTGAACGCCATGTTGAGTCGCCTGGAACATGCCTTCGCGGCGCAGGCCTCCTCCGAACGCCAGCTGCGCGAGTTCCTGTCGGACGCGTCCCACGAGCTGCGAACACCGCTGACCACCGTGCGCGCCCATGCCGACCTGCTGTCGACCCCGACGCTCCCGTCGGACAAGCGAGACGAGTCGATCCTCAAGATCCAGGCAGAGACAGCCCGGATGACCCGGCTGGTGGAGGACCTCCTGATCCTCGCTCTGTTGGATCAGGGCACGGAGCTCGAGCTCGTGGCGACCGACCTCGTCCCGATCGCCCGGGGCGCGCTGGACGACCTCTCGATCGTCGATGACACCCGCCCGATCATCGCCGACCTTCCCGATCGACCCGTCTGGGTCCGAGGTGATCCCGATCGGCTCCGCCAGATCGTCGACAACCTCCTCGCCAACGTCAGGGTCCACACCCCGAGCGACGTCGAGGCTCGCGTGACGGTGCGCTCGGAAGGTGGCGAGGCCATCCTCCTGGTCGCCGACGAGGGACCTGGCATCGCGGACGAGGACCAGGCTCGGGTGTTCGACCGGTTCCGACGAGGGCGCCCATCGCCGGACTCGCGCCCCGGTGCCGGGCTGGGGCTGCCGATTGCCGCCGCTCTCGCCGTGTCGCACCAGGGATCGCTCTCGCTCGTCCCGACACCACGAGGCGCAACCTTCGCCCTACGCCTCCCACTCGCCGCGACGCCGGCGAACCACACCGCCGACGCCCGCCTGCTCGAACCACGGTCAGCAGTGTGAGGACTGCTTCGCCTACTGGCTGACGTCGACGCCGGCGGCCTCGATCGCGTCGATGTCGTGGAGCGCGGCGGGGCCGGCCGATCACGGACCTCCCGACAGTTACTCTCGATCTCCTGATGGGCACGCCTCCGTCCGCCAACCAGTGGTGGCTCGACCGTGCGGCGGCGCGCTCGCCGATCGTGCAACGGTCGCGGGACCGCAGCATCCGGCAGGCCAAGCAGATCGTGGACGCCGCCATCGACCTGATCGGCGAGAAGGGATCGTCGTTCACGATCAAGGAGCTGGCCAAGCACGCAGGGATCGCCCTGCAGACCTTCTACCGCCACTTCTCCGGCAAGGACGAGCTGCTGCTGGCCGTCATCGAGGAGGTGGTCGGCGAGTCGATGGTCACCCTCGAGGCGCTCGCCCAGGACCTCCCGAACCCGCTCGATCGCCTGCGCTTCTACATCACCGCCATCGTCACCTCGCTCGACGACGAGAGTCTCAGCGCCCTGCGGCGGTTCATCACCGCCGAGCACTACCGCCTGCACCAGCTCTTCCCGCACGAGCTGAGCGAGGCGGATCGGGCGTTCACCGATCTGCTGATCCCCGAGATCCGCGCCGCCACCGACGCCGGCCTCCTCGCACCGCACGACATCGACGCCAGCGCGTGGCTCATCACCGAGCTGGCGATGGCGACGTTCCATCACTACGCCTACGCCACGAGCAAGCCCCCGCCGGGCGAGTTGGCCGAGTCCCTCTGGCAGTTCTGCCTCGGCGCCCTCGGGGGCACCCGTACCGACCCGGTGCCACGACGTCGGCGGCCGCCTGCGAAGAAGCCGGTCGCTTGACCGCAGGGAGAATCACGTTCTACCCTCGGCGAGAGCCAGCGATCTCACGGGGGACCGAGACGCGGCACTGAACGCTGCACGTCACAGGGGGCGAAGCGATGGCTGCTGGTGTCGGAGATGGCGCGGAGCTGCTCAGCATCCCGGCCCGCATCCGCCAGCTCGTGGCCACCACACCGGACCGGAAGGCACTGATCCACGTCAGCGCCGACGGCACCGAGTCGTCGTTCACCTGGGCCGAGCTCGATCGCCGATCGAGCCAGCTGGCTGGCGCCCTCATCGAACGCGACCTCCAGGCGGGCGACCGTGTCGCCATCGGGCTCCCGAACACTCCTCAGCTCGTGCTGGCGGCCATGGCCGCGTGGAAAGCGGGCGCCACACCGGTGCCGCTCCGCTGGGATCTACCCGACTGGGAGCGGCAACGACTCGTGGAGGTGGTCGACGCACGGGTCCATCTCGACGAGACCGACCTCGACTGGATCGACGCCACCGAGGGGCGCGCCGTCCCGGACCTTCCCGATGCGATCGCCCCGTCGATGAACGGCATCTGCAGCAGCGGATCGACGGGCACCCCGAAGGTGATCCTGCTCAGCTTCCCGGCCGTCCACAACGAGATGTTCAGCACGCCGATGGTCGCCCAGTGGCACGAGGTGCCGAGGCCGCAGGTGATCCTGGTGCTGGCGCCGATGTACCACACCAACGGATTCGTCACGCTCTACAGCCTGCTGGGCGGCGATCAGCTCGTCCTGCTCCAGAAGTTCGACGCCGCCCGCATCGTGGAGCTCATCGAACGTCATCGCGTCTCCACCTTCACGGCCACCCCGACGATGCTCAAGCGCATCGCCGACGTCCCCGGGATCGACGGTCGCGACCTGTCGAGCATCGAGTGGATCCTGCAGGGCGCGGCGCCCATGCCACCGTCGCTGGTCGACCGCTGGATCGACCTGATCGGCGCGACGAAGATCGTGATGGCCTACGGGATGACCGAGGCGATCGGGATCACCGCCCTCCGGGGCGACGAGTGGCTGGCCCACCGGGGCAGCGT
This sequence comes from Acidimicrobiales bacterium, assembly GCA_036520815.1. Taxonomy (GTDB): domain Bacteria; phylum Actinomycetota; class Acidimicrobiia; order Acidimicrobiales; family Acidimicrobilacustridaceae; genus CAMFLJ01. Next base: position 12,303 of record DATDIY010000113.1, on the reverse strand, counting down.
GGGTGCCGGCCTCCGGGGCACCGAGATCAAGATCCTCGACGAGCACCAGCGCGTGGTGCCGACGGGCGAGGTCGGCGACATCTACATGCGCTCCCCCTCCTACGGCGGATCGACCTACCTCGGCTCAGCCGCCATGCCCGAAGCCCTCGATGGCTTCGCCACCGTCGGCGACATGGGCCGGCTCGACGACGACGGCTACCTCTACCTCGCCGATCGGCGGGCGGACCTGATCATCACCGGCGGGGCCAACGTGTTCCCGGCCGAGGTCGAGACCGCTCTGATCGACCACCCCGGCGTCGCCGACGTCGTGGTCATCGGCCTGCCCGACGAGGAGTGGGGGCGTCGCGTCCACGCCGTGATCGAGCCCAAGGACCCGTCGACCCCGCCGACGCTCGACGACGTGAAGGCGTTCGCCAAGGACCGCCTGGCGGCCTACAAGGTGCCGAAGTCCGTCGAGATCGTGGAGGCCATACCTCGCAGCGCGGCGACGAAGGTCAACCGCGCCGCCCTCGTCGCCGAGCGTGAAGCGGGCCCCGAGCAGCCCGCACCGAGCGCGGGACGCCCGGCGTGACCAGGGAGCCAGATGTGGAGCCGGCCCCGTTCGAGGGCATCCGGGTGGTCGAGCTGGCCGAGTGGGTGTTCGTCCCGGTCGCCGGCGCGTTGCTCGCCGACTGGGGGGCGGAGGTCATCCACGTCGAGCGGGTCGAGGGCGACCCCTACCGGGGCCTGGCCACCCAGGGGATCGGCACCGACAGCGGCGGCGTCAACCTCAGCATGGCGATGGCCAACCGGGGCAAGCGCTCGATCGCGCTCGACGTCCGCCACGAGCACGGCCGGGAGATCCTCGAGCGGATGCTCGCCACCGCCGACGTGTTCCTCACCAGCCTCCGGCCCGGTGCCCTCGACCGCCTCGGCCTCGGCGCCGACACGCTCGCCGCTCGTCACCCACGGCTCGTCATCGCCCGGGGCCACGGCTACGGCGTCCGAGGCCCCGATGCCGACCAGGCCGGCTACGACGCATCCGCCTTCTTCGCCCGAGGCGGTCTCGCCCACCTGCTGAGCCCAGCCGGTCGCGACTACCCGATCAGCCAGCGGGGTGCGATGGGCGACCGCAACGGAGCGATGGCCGCTGCCTTCGGCATCGCTGCCGCGCTGCTCCGGCGCGAGCGCACCGGCCGCGGCGGCGTCGTCGACGTCTCCCTGCTGGCCACGGCCATGTGGACCGTGACCTCCGACATCCTCACCGTGCTCGGCGGGGGCACGCCGCCGAGCTTCGACGGCCGACCCGACTCGCCGAACCCACTGGTGGCCACCTACCGCACGAGCGATGCTCGCTTCGTGTCGCTGGTCTTCCTCCAAGGTGACCGCTACTGGGGCGATCTGTGCCGTGCCCTCGGACGCGTCGACCTCGCCGGCGATCCGCGCTTCGACGGCATGGCCGCCCGCTTCGAGCACCGCGCCGAGTGCACCGCGGAGCTCGACGCCGAGTTCGGCAAGCGGACCTTCGAAGAGTGCAAGGAGCTGCTCCGGGGCCTCGACGCGCCATGGGCACCGGTCCAGGACGTCGCCGAGCTGCTGCAGGACCCACAGGTCGCCGCCAACGGCTACATCGCCGACGTCGCCCCCGGTGAGGGACCGTCGTACCGACTGCCCACGGGCCCGGTGCAGTTCGACCAACGACCCGCCACGGTGCGCCGGGCACCGGAGCTCGGTGAGCACACCGAGGTCCTGCTCACAGAGCTCGGCTACGACTGGGACCAGATCGCGTCGCTGGCGAGCGAGGGCGTGATCCCGTGACCGATCAGGGGGCCGCGGCTCGCCCGGTCCCCCGACCCGACGAGCTGACCGCACCGTTCTGGGAGGCCGCCGCCGACCACCGGCTGGTGATGCCCCGCTGTTCGTCGTGTCTCCAACTGGCGATGCCGCCCGACATCGTGTGCGACGCCTGCGGCAGCACCGATCCGCAGTGGGAGTGGGTGGAGGTCAGTGGAAGGGGCGTGCTGAGGTCGTGGACCATCGCCCGCCAGGTCTTCCTGCCGGGGTTCGACGAACCGCCGGTGATCATCGACGTCGAGCTCGACGAGCAACCCGGCCTGCGGCTCGTCAGCCGGCTCGTCGACGGCCCCGAGGTCGCCGCCGATCTCGTCGTGGGTGTCGCGGTGCAGGTCGCGTTCGACGACGTCACCTCCGGGATTGCCCTGCCCGTCTTCGAGCTGGACCGGTCGACGTGAGCCGAGGGTTCGCCGCTCGGGACCGTGTGGCCATCGCCGGCCACCACCAGAGCCCCGTCGTGCGCCACGCCGACCGCCCGCTGGGCGCCCTCGCCGTCGACTCGGCCCGGGCCGCGGTCGCCGATGCCGGGCTCTCGCTCTCCGACGTGGACGGCGTCGTCGCCTCCTCGCTGTTCCCCACCGCCGGAGACCACGAGGCGGTCGACGGCGTCTCGATGGTGTCGGCCGGCTGGCTGGCCACCCACCTGGGCATCGAGCCCTCCTACGTGTCCGGCTTCCAGGGCATGGGCCAGATCCCCGGCTCGGTGGCCCTCGCCACCAACGCCGTCGCCAGCGGAGCCGCCGAGGTTCTCGTGTGGCAACGAGCGCTGCACAACCCACGAGGCCGGTACCACGGGAGCACGGCGCTCGAGTTCGGTGGACCGATGCAGTGGACCGCGCCCCACGGGTTCTTCGGGCCCCTCCCCACGATCGCGCTGACCACCACCGAGTACTTCGAGCGCTATGGCGCCGACCGGCGGGCACTGTCGGCCATCTCGGTCGAAGCCCGCAAGAACGGTGCCCGGATCCCCTGGTCGGTCTGGGCCGGCCGACCGGTGACCACCAGCGAGTACCTCGAGGCACCGATGGTCAGCGACCCGATCTGCCGACTCGACTGCGACCTCCCGGTCGACGGGGTGGCCTCGTTCGTGTTCACCAGCGTCGAGCGGGCCAGGGCCGGTCCCCACCGGCCCGTACTGGTGAGCGGCTACGCCAGCGCCATCCCCCCACGGGCGCGCCTACCCCTGCACTGGCCCCTCGACGACGTCTACGAGGCCGGGGCGGCGATGGTCGAGCGACTCTTCCGACACGCCGGCATCGGGCCCGACGAGATCGATCTCCCCCAGCTCTACGACGGGTTCTCGCCGTTCGTGTGGTTCTGGCTGGAGGTGCTCGGCCTCTGCCCGGTCGGTGACGCGCACCGAGCCGTGCTCGACGGAGGTATCGACAGCGACGAACCCGGTGCCATCCCCGCCTTGTCGGGTGGCGGCGCACTGGGCAACGGCCGGATGCACGGCGTGCCCCAGATGCTCGAGTGCTACCTCCAGCTCGCCGGGCGCGCCGGTGACCGACAGCGCGGTGGTGTCGAGGTGGCGCTGGCCTGCCACGCCTCGCCCCACCTCGGCGGCGCGGTCGTCTACCGGGCCGACAGTGGCTGACGGCTCCGGCCGGGCCCTTGCTCAGATTGCCGTTCTGTGTTCAGATAGAACGTGGTTCCACCAGCGCCGGCCAGGGGGAGACGCATGGGAGATGTTCTGACCGAAGGTCGCTCCTTCATCGCGGGGCGCTGGGTCACCGGTGAGCGCGAGCTCGTCGTCGAGAACCCGGCCGACGAATCGACGGCGGGGACGGTCACCGTCACGCCGCTGACCGAGGTCGGCGCCGCCATCGAGGCCGCCCGGCGGAGCTTCGACGAGGGCAGCTGGGCGTCGCTCCCAGCCGCAGACCGGGCCGTGGTGGTCGGTGCCCTCCTCGACCACATCGAGTCGATGGCCGACGACCTGGTACCGGTGATCGTCGCCGAGGCCGGCCAACCCCTCGGCTACGCCAGCGGGATCCAGACCACCGGCGCCATCGAGCTGGGGCGCAACACCATCGACCTCTACCTGTCGATGCGCCACGAGGAGTCGAACCCCGTGCCGACCAGCGAGCTGGTGACGAACCGGGTCGCGCTGAGCCTGCGTCGCCACGAACCGGTCGGAGTCGTCACCGCCATCACGCCGTACAACGCGGCATTGCTGATGGCGATCCAGAAGATCGTGCCGGCGTTGATGGCCGGCAACTCGGTGATCGTGCGACCCAGCCCGCTCACCCCGATCTCGTCGTTGGCTCTCGGGGCCGCCGCCGAGGCGGCGGGGCTGCCCGCCGGCGTGCTGAGCGTGGTGGTCGAAGACGGCTCCGAGGGCGCCGAGCTGCTCACCACCGACCCCGCCGTCGACATGGTGTCGTTCACCGGCTCGACCGCCGTCGGGCGGGCCATCCAGGCCCAGGCGGCGGCGACCGTCAAGCGCGTCGTGCTGGAACTGGGCGGCAAGTCGGCCCAGATCTACCTGCCCGACGCCCTCGACATGGCGCCGCTGGGGGCCATGATCGTGGTGGCCATGACGTCGGGCCAGGCGTGCGTCGCCGCCACCCGGATGCTCGTGCCCGAGGAGAGCAAGGCCGACGTCCTGCAACAGGTCGCTGCCACCTACGCCAGCCTGACCATCGGCGACCCGAACGATCCGTCGACGATGATCGGTCCGCTGATCAGCGCCGCCCAGCGGGAGCGGTGCGAGCGGTTCGTCGCCGCGGCCGAGGACCACGGCGCCAAGGTGGTGCAGGGTGGCCACCGCCCGGCGGGCTTCGACCGCGGGTACTGGTTCGAGCCGACCGTCCTCGACGTCGCCGACAACGCCAACCCGGCGGCCCAGGAGGAGATCTTCGGGCCGGTGCTGAGCGTGATCGGCTACCGCGACCTCGACCATGCCGTCGAGATCGCCAACGACAGCCGGTACGGGTTGTCGGGGCAGGTCTACGGCCGCGACATCGCCGCTGCCGCCGACATCGGTCGCCGGATCCGCTCCGGCGCCGTGAACGTCAACACCAGCCTGTTCAGTGCCTACGCCCCCGGCGGCGGTTACAAGCAGAGCGGGCTGGGCCGCGAGCGGGGCCCCGACGGGATCCGCGAGTTCCAAGAGGTGAAGCACATGGTGATCGGAGAGCTCAAGTGACGACGAACGCACTGAACCTCGACTGGCTCATCTCGGTCGACGACCACATCCTCGAACCGCCCGGTGTCTGGGTCGACCGGGTGCCGGCCAAGGACCGCGACCGGGCGCCTCACATGGTCCTCGAGGACGGCATGGACTACTGGGTGTACGACGGCAACCGGTACCCGTCCTCGGGACTCTCCGCCGTGGCCGGCAAGACGAAGGAGGAGTTCAGCCCCGAACCGCTCCCCTACTCCGAGATGCGGCCGGGCTGCTACGACCCGAAGGCCCGCCTGGGCGACATGGACCAGGCCGGCATCCTCGCCTCGCTGTGCTTCCCGACCATCACCCGGTTCTGCGGCCAGCTGTTCATGGAGGCCAGCGACCGGGAGTTCGGGCTGGTCTGCCTGCGGGCCTACAACGACTGGATGATCGAGGAGTGGTGCGGCGCGGCGCCGGGCCGCTACATCCCGCTCATCCTCATCCCGATGTGGGACCCGGCCCTCGCCGTCGCCGAGATGCAGCGCTGCGCCGAGAAGGGGGCGACCACGTTCGCCTTCACCGAGAACCCGAATCCGCTCGGGCTGCCGACCATCCATGACCCCTCCGGCTACTGGGACCCGGTCATGGCCGCGGCCAACGACCTCGAGATGGTCGCTTCGATCCACGTCGGTTCGTCTTCCCAGGTCCCCCAGATCGCCCCCGACTCGCCGTTCATGGCCAACCTGACCTGGGGCGCGGTGCGCACCTCGGGAGCGATGCTCTCGTGGATCTTCAGCGGCATGTTCCAGCGGTTCCCGAACCTGAAGGTCGCCCTGTCCGAGGGCGAGATCGGCTGGATCCCGTACTTCCTGGAGCGGGCCGAGCAGGTGCTCGACAAGCAGCGCTACTGGGTGTCACGGGGTCAGAAGTTCATGGACCACGGCGGCAACTCCGCCGACCTCGACACGCTCGACATCCGCCAGAGCTTCCGCGACCACATCTTCGGATGCTTCATCGAGGACCACCACGGCATCGCCAGCCTCGAGGAGATCGGCGAGGACAACGTCATGTGCGAGACCGACTACCCGCACTCCGACTCGACCTGGCCGCACTGCATCGACACGGCCAAGGAGCTGATCGAGCACCTGCCCGAGGCCACGCAGTACAAGCTCCTGCGGGGCAACGCCGAGCGCCTCTATCGGTTCACCCCCGCGGAACCCCCGGTGCTCGCCCATGCCTGAGCCCACCTGGAGCATCACCGTCGATCGCGAGCGGTGCATGGGCACCGGCACCTGCCTGACGTACGCGGCAGGCACCTTCGGCCTCGACCCGGAGGGCAAAGCCGTCGTGCTCGACCCCGTCACCGACGAGCTGGACCCGATCCGCACCGCGGTGGAGGCCTGCCCGACCCGAGCACTGTCCCTCGTGGAGGAGAACTGACCCATGGCACCGCAACTCGAGGACAAGGCCGCCATCATCACCGGCGCAGGGAGCGGCGTGGGACGGGCGTCCGCGCTGCGCTTCGCCGAGGAAGGCGCACAGGTCGTCGTGGCCGACATCGACGACGACCGGGCCGAGGAGACCGTCGCACTGGTGGAGAAGGACGGGGGCCGCGCCGTCGCGGTCCGGGCCGACGTGTCGAACGACGCCGACGTCGCCGCCATGATCGGATCCTGCGTCGACGCCTTCGGGCGGCTCGACATCCTCTTCAACAACGTCGGCATCCCCACCCCACGGCTGGGCATGACCTTCCTCGACCACTCCCTCGACGACTTCGAACGCCTCACCGCGGTCAACTTCCGGGGCGTGTTCCTCGGGATGCACCACGCCGTGCGCCGCTTCAAGGAGCAGGGCGACGGGGGCGTCATCCTCAGCACCGGTTCAGTCGCCGGTCTCGTCGGCTGGGGCGGCAGCGTGTACGGCGCCACCAAGGGCGCCGTCCACCAGCTGACCAAGGCGGTGGCCGTCGAGTGCGCCCCCGACGGCATCCGGGTCAACGCCATCTGCCCCGCGGCCATGCCCTACACCGGGTTCATGGCCGCCGGTGGGCTGCAACTGCCGGCCGAACAGATGGAGGCCGTGGCCGAGATGGCTGGCGCCGGCCATCCCCTCGGCCGACCGATCACGGCCGAGGACTGCGCCGAAGCGGCCGTCTACCTGTGCTCGGACCGGGCCGCCAACATCACCGGCGTCCTGTTGCCCATCGACGGCGGGTACGTGGCCCGATGAGCTCCACCGAGCGGCGACGGTTGCTCGACGTCGAGGCCGTCCGGGCGCTGTTCGACATCCGCGGTGGGTCCTTCGCCTTCACCGGCGGCGGCTACACCGACGACCTCTACGAGCACTTCCAGGCCCTGCGCGAGTCGGGCCCCGTCCATCCCGGCACCGTCCACGAGCTCGTCGGCTTCGAGGGAGAGGCGTTCTTCCACGGTCTGCTCGAGGAGGATCGCACGCACCTCTCATGCTTCTCCTTCGAGACCTGCGACGAGGCACTGCGCAACCCCGAGGTCTTCGCCTCCTCGTCCGAGCCGGACTTCGACGGCGGTGACGAGGTCAGCATCCTGAACACGATGCTCTCCATGGACGGAACCCGCCATCGGCGCTACCGGTCGCTCGTGCAGCCCTCGTTCGTGCCGCCGAAGGCGAAGTGGTGGATCGCCAACTGGATCGAACAGACCGTGCACGGGCTCATCGACGCCTTCGAGCTCGATGGTCGAGCCGAGCTCAACGTCGACTTCTGCGCCGCGATCCCGGTGTTGACGATCACGTCGAGCTTCGGCATCGCCGTCGATCAGGCCCTGGAGGTCCGGGCCGAGCTGCACAACACCGACCGCATGATCGAGATCCTCGAACCGATCGTCGCCGCCCGCCGAGCGGAGCCGCGCGACGACCTCATCAGCGTGTTGGTCGACGCCCAGTTCACCGACGAGGACGGCACCGTCCACGTGCTGTCCGACAACGAGATCTACTCGTTCGCCCTCCTGCTGCTCACCGCTGGATCGGGTACCACCTGGAAGCAGATGGGCATCACCCTCGCCGCGCTGCTGGCCCGGCCCGAGCTGCTCGACGAGGTCCGGACCGATCGGGCACTGGTGCGCAACGCGGTCGAGGAGTCGTTGCGCTGGGAGGCGACCGACCCGATGTTCTCGCGGTGGGCCACCCGCGACACCGTCCTCGGAGGCGTCGAGGTGCCGAAGGGCACGGTGGTCCACCTCTGCCTCGGCGCCGCCAACCGCGACCCTGCCCGGTGGGATCGCCCCGACGAGTTCGACATCCACCGACCGCTGAAGCCGTCACTCGGCTTCGGCGGCGGACCTCACATCTGCCTGGGCATGCACGTCGCCCGGGCCGAGATGGTCACGGGCATCACCGCCCTGCTCGACCGCCTGCCCGACCTCCGACCGGATCCCTACGCCGAGCCGCCGCAGATCATCGGCCTGTACGAGCGGGCCGCGACCGAGCTCAACGTGCTGTTCGGCGACGGAAAGGGAACGACGCCATGACCACCGGAACCCACGAGAACCCCGACTACTCGCTGCTCAACGAGAGCCACGTCGAGGCCTACCGCCAGTCCGACGGCGAGGTCGGCTACCTGTGGAACGGCGCCCCGACACTGCTGCTGACGACGACCGGGCGCCGGTCGGGCGAGCAGCGTGTGACGCCGCTCATCTTCGGCCGCGACGGCGACGACTACCTGATCGTGGCCTCCGTCGGCGGCATGCCGAAGCACCCGGCGTGGTATCTCAACCTCCAGGCCGACCCCTCCGCCCACATCCAGGTCAAGGGCGACCACCTCGACGTGGTGGCCCGCACCGCGTCCGCCGACGAGAAGCCTCGGCTGTGGCAGATCGTCAACGAGGTGTGGCCCAACTACGACGTGTACCAGGCCCGGACCGACCGCGTGATCCCGCTGGTGATCCTCTCGCCCCGCTGACCGACCCGCTCCTCGAGCACAGGAGCGCTCCCTCGAACCAGCCCCCGGACGAGCTCACTCGGTCGTGGTCGGCGCGGGCCGCTTGCGACGAGCAGTGCCGCTCGCCGGCGACGAGGTGGTGTCGCCGCCGATCGCCGACAGGCAGAACTGCCACAGGTCTGCCGCGATCTCCTCGATGGGTTGCTCGACGGTCGCGAAGGCGTAGTGGTGGAACGTCGCCTGCACGAGCTCGGCGATGAACCACGCGCTCCGGGCGACGTCGCGCGGCGGGAGGCTGCCCGCCGCCTGGGCCTTCCCGAGCTCCGTCTCGAGCAGATCCCTGAACGGTCTCGTCGCCTCGACGAGCTGATCGGGGAAGAGCTGGTGCAACCGGTAGTGCTCGGCGGTGATGAAACGACGGCTGGCCGTGTCCTCGTCATCGAGGGTGTCGATGGCCACCGTCACGTAGAAGCGGAGACGATCCAGCGGATCTCGCAGTGGTCGAGCCTGCTCCTCGAAGTTGGCGCACCCCTCCACCATGGTCTTCTCGATGACCGCCAGGAGCAGCTGGTCCTTGCCCGAGAAGTGCCGGTAGAAGGTCTGGAGGGCGACCCCCGCTTCCTTGACCAGCTCCTGGGTGGTGAACGCCTCGCCCTTCTCCGCGGCCAGGCGTCGGGCGGCGTCGACGATCTGCTCGGTGTGCTGCATGGACCGCATGCGAGAACGTTGCACGGTCGGAGACCGGTCGGCGGCTCGCTCTGCCCAGGACACGCCCGTGACGGTAGTCGCCGCCACCCTCAGGCTCCGCCGGCGTCACCGCCGACGGCCCTCGCCGCCTGCTGCTCGATGTGGTCCATCAGCAGGTTGAGCGCGCCGGCCGGGTTGAACTCGAGGATCTCGCTCGGCTCGTCGTAGTGGAGCACGTGGCCCGGCTGGAAGAAGTAGACCTCGCCCGCCTCGGCGACCTCCTCGGGCCAGTCCGAGCCGACGTAGTCGCAACGGATCCTGCCCGAGAACACGTAGCCGTAGTGCGGACACGGGCACACCCCGCCCGGCATCCCTTCGTAGACCGGTGTGCAGTCGAGCGGCTCGGTGGTGGTGAGAGCGACGACCATGTCGCCCCACTGCGCGGAGCGGAACCCGCCTGCGAGGTGCGGCCAGCGGCCGTCTCCTCCGGGCGGGAGATCCGCGGGCTTGCTCACTGGCATGACATCCCCCTAGTCACCGCATGTGGAACCTGGTTCTCCCAAAGGTAGACCCGGAGTCGCCAGAAGTCGCCGGACACCATCGCCCCACCGGGTCCCCGGCCGATGGCCCCACCAGCCACCGATCACTCCGTCGGTGTGAACACCGCCGGGACGTACTGCAGGGCGATCACCAACGTGCTGTCGCCGCGACGGACCTCGGCTCCCTCGGGCACCCGTATGTCCGGGAGCCGGCGGAGCAGCTCGGTGAGGGCAACATCCAACTCCGCCCGGGCGAGGCTGGCCCCGAGGCAGTAGTGGGTGCCGACCCCGAAGCCGACGTGGGGGTTCGGAGAACGGTCGATCCGGAACTCGTCGGGAGCGTCGAAGACAGTCTCGTCCCGGTTGGCCGACTGGTACAGCAGGAGGACCTGCTGGCCCTCCTCGAGCGTCAGGCCCTCGTACTCGTGGGTCGTCGTGACGGTGCGCATGAAGCTGATCACCGGCGAGACGTACCGGATGACTTCGTCCACGGCCGAGTCGATGAGCTCAGGTCGGTCGGCGAGGGCCCGTCGCTGATCGGGGAACCGGGAGAAGGCGAGCAACGCGCCGGTCAGGGCGTTGCGGGTGGTCTCGTTGCCGGCCACGACGAGCAGGCAGAGGAACATGAACAGCTCGTCGTTCGTCAGGGTTCCCTCGATGTCGGTCTCCTCCGACGCGTCCGACAGGAACCCTCCGTCGGTGCCGTCGTTGGCCAACGCCCCCTCGTCGTAGGCATTGCTCAGGATGCTGATGAGATCGTCGGCGACCGGGTGCCCACGACGGGCGTCGATCAGCTCCGAGCACATCGCGGCGTACTCACCGAACGCGGTGGCCGCGGCCACGAGGGCGGGGTCGTCGGGGTCGGACCGACCGTCGCCACCCACCATGGCGTCCGACCAGCGGTACAGCCGGTCGCGCTGGGTGGGGTCGAGGCCGATCAGCTCGGCGATGATGATCAGCGGCAGGTGGATGGCGAAGTCCCCCACGAAGTCGATCTCGCCGCGCGAGGCGATGTCGTCGATCAACCCGCTGGTGAGCTCGCGCATGTGCCCGGTGATCTCCCGGACCCGCCGGGGAGTGAAGCCGCGGTTGATCAGTCGACGCTGGCGGGTGTGCTCGGGATCGTCCATTCCGATGATCGACATCGGCACGTCCATGCCGGGCCGCACCCCCCGAGCTGAGGAGTACACCTGCGGGTTCCGCGAGACGTGACTCACCTCGACGTGGCCCGAGACCAGCCACAGCTCGTTGCGCTCGTCCCAGAACACCGGCGCATGACGTCGTAGCCACCGATAGACCGCCCACGGGTCATCGTGGAATCGGGGGTCGAGGACGTCGAAATCGGGTGGAGCGGAGGGCGCCGCGGTCATCGCCGCACGGTATCCAACGACGGTCCCACGCCGTGGGCACGACGCCGAAAGGGACCGAGACGGGTATGCGTGTTGACATATATATTGCTATCCATATACTCGACGCATGCCCGCCCCGTTGCCCGTGCTCGACGTGATCGCCGAACCGACCCGGCGGCGCATCCTCGACCACGTCCGCGAGCAGGAGCGCTCCGTGGGCGAGCTCGTCGAGCTGACCGGCATGAACCAGCCGGGCGTCTCGCGGCATCTCAGGGTGCTGCGTGACGCCGGCCTCGTCGAGGTCCGCACCGATGCCCAGCGCCGCATCTACAGCCTGCGGGCCCAGCCGCTGGCCGAGCTCGACGCCTGGCTCGCGCCCTATCGCGAGCACTGGTCGACCCGGCTCGACGCCCTCGAACGCCACCTCGACCGCACCAACCGACCCCACGCGAAGGACACTCCATGACCGATTCCTCGGCCCTTCCGGCCCGCGATCCCGACGGCACCATCGAGACCACCTCCACTGGTGCGGTGATCCGCTTCGAGCGTCGGCTCGCCCATCCCGTACCCGAGGTGTGGGCGGCGGTCACCGAACCGGCACGGATCGCCGACTGGTGGCTCCCCTTCGCCGCCGACATCACCGTCGACCTCCGACCGGGAGGCCAGATGGTCATGTCGGCCAACGGCGACGAGCCGGTGACGATCACCTGCGAGATCCTGCGCGTCGAACCACCCGTGCTGCTCGAGCACACCCACGTCGACCCGGGCTCGCGGGTGCTCTGGGAGCTCGAGCCCAACGGCGACGGCTGCGTGCTCCGGCTCAGCCACTTCGTCCCCGACGCCGCCGCCGCGATCGACAACTGCTACGCC